>JAEUQL010000389.1 GCA_016789295.1 Blastocatellia bacterium
ACTCTGTATATCACGGATTTTCTACTTCTGTACAAAGACGTTTTAACAATGGTTTTACTGGAAATTTTTCCTATACTTGGAGCCATTTAATAGACGACTCTACAGCAGAAGTTTTCAGTACAGTTCTTTCACCACGTCGTGCACAAGATTTTCAAAACATACGTGCTGAAAGAGCAGATTCTGCACTCGATAGCCGTCACCGTTTTGTAGCATCGGGTATTTATGATCTACCACTTTTTAGCAAGAGCCAAAATCGTTTAGTAAAGTCTCTGTTGGGTGGATTCTCCTTTGCTGCTACAGCAACATTTGAGTCTGGCAAACGTGCTACACCACTGAGTGGTATAGATTCAAATCTAAATGGTGATGCTGCTGGTGATAGAACTATTGTTAATGTAAATGGAGTTAAGGGAACTTCAAGCCTAGTGACACCGCTAAGAAATAGTGGAGGCCAGATTGTTGGCTATCTAGCAAACAATCCGAATGCAGAGTATATACAAGCAGGACTGGGAGCACTTGCAACAGGTGGAAGAAACACTCTACAACTGCCTGGTATACAGAATCTTGACTTCTCGGTCTTCAAGAACTTTGCAATTACTGAAACGATGAAGATGCAGTTTAGAGCTGACTTTTTCAATGCTTTCAACAATCCACAGTACGTTCCAGGATCTGTTAATGGAGTCAATCCGATCAATACTACAGCAGTAGGCAATGTCAACACTGTAGGAAGGCGTGATTTCAATCGTCCAGAACGAGTATTTAGCAGTAATCCAAGAGTAATTCAACTTGCCCTACGTCTTAACTTCTAGGGTCGAAAGACTTGATGAATTGATAAGCTCAATTCATCAAGTCAATTACTAAACTTACTGGGTTTTCTCTTCCAGTTTTGTGATACGTCTTTCGCTAGCAATAGCAAGTTGGGGAACCTGCTTCATAAACTCACGGTCGCTCTCAACTACATTGACAAGCTTTTCAACCATGGAATTGTTAATAAGTACTGCATCTTTCATCTCTGCTATGGCAACCTGCATATCGGTCATGGTCTCTTTCATTTCTGCTACAGTAGCAGTCAACTCAGCCACCGCTTTGGTCAACATCTTGACCTCTTCGTCAGTCTTCTTTTGAGACTCTTTGAGAAGATCTATGTCAACACTGAACTTAGCCTGCTGTTCTATGATGAAGCTTACAGTCTTTTCTATCTTATCTACTCTGTTTTCGAACTTATCTTCTGACATACTGTTTCTCTTGAGTGTAGGCTCTACTCCAAATTTAGAGCAATAAAGGTTTTTATTGGTATAAAAATTTCCCAAGGTTTTCTAGATATTAGCTTTTATTAAGGTTATTCTGCAAGAAGAGCTTTTGAATGACCGAGCTTTAGATTTTTACTACAAGATTTTCTCCAACAACTTCGCCTTTTTCTATCTCCTTGCACTTGTCGCGTCTTACAACAACAGCGTTTTCGAGTTTAGTACCTGCAGGAATTGAAACATCATCACCAACTACAACTCTTTGTAGAAAAGCTCCTGTCTGTACTCTGACCCTGTCCCAAAGAATAGAGTTTGATACTAGTGCTCCTTCTGCGATAGAGCTGTCTTTTCCCAAAATTCTATTCTGACCTTGCTGATGTAAATATTCGAGGCTGATGTTAAGGTATCTAGCAAGAGTGCTAAACTCTTGCCAAACACCAGTGCCAGTGTAAGCAGCGATGACTTTACCTTCTGCGATAGCTTTAGGATAGACATCTGTTGTTGAATGAGAAAAACAGTTGCGAGGAATATAGTTGAAAATTTCTGGCTCCATAACCTGAATACCAGTAAACATTAATGGCAAAGAACTAGATCTATTTTCAGGATAAGCACCAAAACCTCTAATATTGCCATCTTCATTGAGTAAAACAGTAGAAAACTTTTCATAATTGAGGTTTTCTTTGAGAATTAGTGTTGCTAAAGCTCTACGTTCTTTGTGATGTTTAAGGGCTGCAGAAAGATCAAGGTCTGTAATAACCTTACCATTCATAACTACAAAAGTTGCGTCTTGAAAATAGTTGCGTGCGTGATCCAGCCCTCCTGAAGTTCCCAAGATCTCTTCTTCTTGACTGTAATAGATTTTTACTCCAAAAGCTTCGCCACTACCAAGTGCTTGGCGAATAGAATCACCTTGATGGTGAAGGTTGATGACTATCTCATCTACTCCAAATCTGTGTAGATATTCAACCGAGTGAGAGATCAATGGTTTGTTTAGGAAGGGAACAGAAGGCTTAGTTCTGTCTACAGTTAACGGCCATAGACGAGTGCCGAATCCGGCTGCAAGGATCATCGCTCGCATTACTATTCTCTCACGGCTGCTTTTTCAACCGAATCTTTTCTGCTTTCAGGTCTGTTTTCAGCAAAGAGAAGATCTTGCAAAGGTAGACCCTGCTGTTGACATCTTTCTACCTGAATGCTGATGTAGGTGTCTGTAATATAGTCTTCAGGTTTAAGTCTAAGAGTATTAACGGAATACTTGACCGATTCTTCAGTACCTTCTAATTCTACAAAGTTTCCTATAGGTGTTTCATCAAACATTACTTTCAATGTTTCACCTGTGGATAACTCTAACTTGTAGACAGTTCTATATTTCTGGTATCTGAAAAATGGTTGATACCCAAGCTTTTCAAAGATAGCAACCATTTGGTAAGGATCGGAAGTTTCTGTCTCTAACTCTTCTCTAGCCTTAAACTCTGAATCTGTTTTTGAAAGACCTTTGAAAGTAATAAGCCCTTTGCCCTGTGTGAAACGGACTCTAAGTGCACTCTTCTCTTTTTTGAGCCGTTCATCGGTTGTGTCGAGCATCCAGTTGTCTTCAAAATGGCGAGGTACTTCAAGCCTAAGTTCTCCAAGAGGTTGAAGTTTTTCTATACTCTCACAAGCAATCTTTATTTCGATCTCTATCTTGTGCGCTGAACGAGGTGGTTGTTTATTCATAAAACCCTAGTTTTCGCGTGCAATAATGAAGCTAGCAATGCTTGACAGTGCTCTTTTGTAAACTGTGTCTGGAAAAGAAGAGAGAAGTTGCTGAGCTTCGATTGCGTAACGTGTCAACTCAATGCGTGCCCGCTCTAGAGAACCGCTAGATTCAACGTAACCGAGCAGTTCCTGACGATCCACAGAGAAGAACCCTCCTTCATTCATTACTGTACAGATCTTTTTCAAAACAGCTTCATCTGCTTGCTGGCAAAAATAGATAAGAGGTAGTGTTAGAGTTCCTTCACAAAGATCATTGGCTGCAGGCTTTCCAAGTTTCTCATCTGTGGAGGTAAAGTCTAGCAGGTCATCAGCCAATTGAAATGCTATACCAATCTTGAGGCCAAACTCTTTCATCAGCTTCTGTTTCTGTTGAGAGGCAGAAGCCAGTATTGCTCCTATTTCACAGCAAGCACTTATTAGAAAGCCTGTTTTACGGCAGACTATATCGAGGTACTCACCCTCTGTCAGCTCTATTTTTCGGCGTTGGCTTAGTTGCATCAACTCGCCTTCTGTCATAAGTCTTGTCACACGAGTGAGAAGGTCTAGTATTTCGAAGTTACGTTCTTTCAATGTCTCTTCGAATGCAGACATGTATAGCCAGTCTCCAGCTAAAACTGCTATATCATTTCCCCATTGCGCCCTAACAGAAGGGTTCCCTCTTCTTAGATCTGAATCATCTATAATGTCGTCGTGAACAAGTGTTGCAGTGTGAAGAAATTCCATTACAGTAGCCATTCGAACTATACTCTCTTCGGTTTGAGCACCAAGAGCGCGGGCAACAAGAATAAGGAGTGCTGGACGCACACGCTTACCGCCACTTGTCTGCAAATAGCGACCGATAGTTGTCATTGCTGGGATATCGGAAGTTACCTGACGAGAGAAACACTCTTCTACACGTTGCAGTTCTGGCTTGATAAGTTCGTAAGTTTCAGCCACTGAAATCTGCTCTGTTTGATGTGTGCTGATCATAGAAACCATAGTGCTTATATTTAACAAAAGAGTGCAAAGCTTTGTGCCACTGAGTGCTTTCGCCCTTCTTCGTCCGTTTTAGAGCACTTGTAGACACCCCCAAATTGAGGATTTAGAAAATATGGGCAGATTGTAACATCTGTTTCAAGACCTGTCTATGAAAGCTCGTCTTTGAGGAAAATCAGACTTGACGACTTGGCAAAAGTAGCTAGACTCACTGTTTGCGATCTATGAACAAGAGTTGGATTCACTTTCCTATCATAAAGAAAACTTTTTTGAGTTTCAGTAAAACTGAAGCTAAGCTGCAGTTGCGCAGTGGTTGGCAGGTTGTTCTCTTTTTTGTTCTACAAATGGTTTTTCTAA
>JAEUQL010000038.1 GCA_016789295.1 Blastocatellia bacterium
AACAATCAGCCATACTTTGATCAGATTTTTAATCTCCGAATTGACCAACAAAATCGACTTTGGACACTAGACCACGGCTTTCACGGTCTACGTCAAGCAAGACTCCTAGCTTTTGACCTTCACAAAAACGAACTTGTTGACCAATATGATTTCCCCTCTTCTCTGGTAGGTGTTGGTTCATACATACAAGATATGCAGATCGATTCCAAAGGCGAGAACATATACATTGCCGACATTGGAGTTTTGGCCAAAAAGCCAGCTATTATCATCTACAACACCACAAACAGAACGGCTAGACGTGTTTTAGAACGCCACCCATCCGTCACCGAGCAGCCATACGAGATTAATTCAAAAGGTAGAAAGATGTATCCGCTCTTTGGACTTTTCTGGATGCATCCAGCTATCGACCCCATTGCTCTCGATAAACAAGATGAATGGCTCTACTTTGGTGCAATGTCGGGTGATACTCTCTATCGAGCAAAGACCAGCGACTTAAACAATACTTCTCTCACGGCTGAAGAACTTGGTAATAGAGTTGAGGTCTTTGCAAAAAAATCTCAATGCGATGGCTTGACAATCGATACTGAAGGAAATATCTATGTCACGTCTATTGAAGATGCAGCTATAAACATCATTGGACAGGATCGTAAACAGCTTACCCTCATCAAACACCCTCTCTTCCGATGGCCTGATGGACTCAGTTTTGGCCCCGATGGTTACGTGTACATAGCAGATAGTGACATTCCAGATGTAATGATGCAGACCAAGTCACATATCTCTTCCAGTGCCCCTTTCTACATCTTCCGATTTAAGTCTGGAAAGACTGGAATACCAGGGCAGTAGAGATTTTATGTTGTATACAGACAAAAAAGCTCTCTAAAGCCTTACTCAAGACAGGAGTTAGGCTAGAAAAGATCTGTTACTGCCAAAAGTCGAGCAATGAGTGGCAGAAAGTGATCTTATCTATGCCTGCAAGAGAGCCGTTAATGGCTCTGAGTGAGCGATGAATGGCTCTGAGTGAGACATTTATAGCTCAACTTGAGACACTCATAAATCTATTTGACTACTTTTAAGACGCTTAATTAACGTGAGTTCGGGATAAGAAAAAAGGAATAGAAGCCCCTTGTTGAAAAGTAGATAATAAAAAGGACAACCACAAACAACAAAGGAGCTTTTAATATCGAGATTGTAGCAATATTTAGCGATATAGACGACTTTTGTTTAGTGTATGAAAAGCTATTAAATAAAAGGTTGTTAGAAAAAGGAGAAAAGCAAAGGAAGAGAGAAAGTCGGCTAAGTATAAGTGAAATAATGGTGTTAATGGTATGGTTTCATCAATCAGGATACAGAACATTTAAGGACTACTATAGAAAAGAAGTATTCAATATTGACCGCTTCAGAAATCAGTTAGAAAACATCAGCAGTTTAGCAACAGGAGACAGATTGAGCTTGCTTTGGAATTTCTTCTTCAGTGCTGAAAGATATGAAAAAAATGGGCAGAACGATATAGCAGCGTTACTTTACTATCGAACCTTTATTTTTGAACATACTTTTAGAATTTATCCGGCCATTTTTGCGCCCCGTGAAAGACGCGGAGGATTTGGAGATCATCGCCCTTGATTCGGTAGGGTATAAGATAAGCCATGCCAACCACGACAAGCTCGCGTGTACCAGCAACACGCCCAATTCGCCCAGATTCTGGAAACTGTGCCAGTGAATCTCCTGCTTTTCTGATTCTCACAACAGTTTCATAGGCAGCAGAGGGATTATCTTTAGCGATTTGGCGGCCTATGGCTTCAAGATCTTGCGCTGCTTTGTAGAACCAAAGGACATTCATTGCTTGAATCCTTCAACCATTTTGTCCATCTCAGCACTTGAGTAGAATTTGCCGCCAGCATCGGCTTCGGTAATGGCTTTCTTGATTTCCTCTTTCTGCCAGTCGTAGGTTTCCAGGTAATTTTCGATAGCCTGATTGATTAGCCAGTTCTGGCTTCGGTCAATGTCTTTGGCAACAGCAGTAATCTTTTGATGTGTCTGGGTTGGCACACGGATGCTGATAGTATCAGAGTTTTTTTGCATAAATACCTCTTGTAGTGCTTTGTAGTTATTTGTAGTATAGGGAAACAAAAGGATTTTGCAAAGCTGACTTTCAATTCTCAGGCCGAAGAAGAAAACACCCAGCAATATCAGCTTGCTCTAAGGCGTGAAGAGCTTTAGCTGATAATTGGCTACGTTCTGATACATACCAGATAAGCGCATGATTATGCGCAACAAACGTGCTCCTTGCTTATCTGTAGGAAAATCTCTAGCAAAGCTAGCCCACATTTCCCGCCGTGCTTGGTCTATATCTTCAGCACTAACGTGCAATCCAATTTGTGGTTTTCAATTTCTTCTATAAAATCAGCAACCTTTTTCATCTTATCAGGTGATAAGTGGCGTATTTTTTCTATCAGATGTATTTCATTTATTCGCATAGTTTCCCCAAGTAAAGTAGCGAGTTACAACACCATACAATAAGAAAAATTGATAAATAGAAACGATACAAGCTTACATTAATCTTAAACCGTTGTTATCTGTATAACAGTACAACAGGAAAACTTCATAGTCTATTTAACAAATACAGTATGAACTATAGTTATTTAGTTAGAGTATCTTTCTAAGAACGATCAGATCCTATATAAGAACTTTTCTGTATGTCAATACAACTTACCGAAGATTATTGTGTATGTATTTGTCACATTTTGGTTACATTAGAAAGCTTATATATATTGAGTAGTGGTTTAGTCATTCGTTGCCAAACATATATAAGCGCATAAAGATACTGGTAAGATTTCTAGATTAAACAGCAGAAAATAGCATTAATAGCTTTTGATGGCCTTGGTGTGTAAATCAGGAAAACAGAATTAGCTAAGCTAGTAAGGTTTGGAAGATGAAGATTTTCAGGGAAAGCCAAAGCCTTCCCTGAAAGTAGCCTGAAGGGGTCAACAGAATTTTTTATATTTCCTCATAGTGCCCCCACTCTGCCAAGGAACTTCTCATAATCGACTATGACATCTCGGAAGCGGAAACCAATATCTCCAAAAGAGACATCATCAGCAAGCCAATCTTCTATTCTACTTTTGCCAAGTTCGACTGTATAGTTTTTACCGTTGCTGGAACGGAAGCTTACTTCGTCGTTTCCTGAAGTATAGTTTGCAGTCCAATTGGTACCATTTGCAGTGAAACTACGAGTGAAGCTTGTGTTTTCAGGGAACTTATTCAAGTTTGTAGCACTTGCATTTGGATCTTGCAGTTTATCCATAAAGCGGCGGAAGAAATCTTGAGTAATAGTTGATGTTTGTTTATCAAGTGCAGGGTCAATCTTGTTGTTATACTCAAACTCAAATACTGTATTCTGTTTTTCAAAGTCTTGGAGGTTCCAAACAGGTATGTTGAGTATAAAGGTTCCCGGTTTGGGACTGTTTCTCTCTCGAAAATCGGCTGCTTGTGAGCCACTGTCAGCTTGCATCTTCAAACCTATCTTGGCATTACCAAAAAAGTTACCAGATATAAGATTGCCAGCTTCTAAAGGCTTCGGCTCCCCTGTACCATTTCTTGGATGATTGTTATTTGGTGAGTGTAGTTGTATTCCTAGTTCAGGAAGCTTGCTATTGTGCACCCCTATTGCAAAGTTGTCGAGTACTCCACCATCGGCGAGGCGAATAGTTCTTCCTGTAGCTACATCGACAAATTCAACTGGGTCAAAAGCACCTGGAATAGCTGCTGAAGCCATAACTGCCATAGCAACAGGAGTATCTGGAGTGTTCTCTTTGCTAAAGACCATTTTACGGTCTTCTACTCTGGTAAGGTCATTTGGAGCCTGGCTGTCAGCCAGCTTTGTTGTAATCAAATAGAGTGGCATAGGTAGGTCAGCAAAAGTTACAGGACGGTCTTTAATACCAGTAAGAGCACGAAGCTTCTCATCAACATAGCGGTAGATCTCTCGCCCATCCATAATTCCCGCACCCTCAATAGTGACATCAAAGAACTTTTTGAGTTTTGGGTCTTTTGCTATCTCGTCAGCATCTCTTGGGTCAAGTCCACCAGCTATAAGAGAAGCAGCTATTGCACCAGCAGAAGTTCCTGTAACACTGGCTGGAACAACACCAAGGTTATACATCTCTTCAAAGGCCGCGCCGTAGCGCTTGCCCAGTCCGCCGCCACCTTCGAGCGTTAGTTGCACAGGAATCAATTCCCCTCCCTGCACAGGCATTCCAAGCTTTGCTCGGTTAGCAGCAACTGCTTGCTTGAACTCATCAATACTGCCTACCGTGGAGTTTGCGATTCTGGCTGTGTTTCCACTTCTGGTCATAGCCAGATTCTGGTGCCTAAAGACTAGGGAATTTACATCGGCAGGAGTAGTTGCCCTTGTGCTACTTGTTGGAAATTTTCCAGCAACAACTTGGCCATTTTGTAGATCGCCAGCAACAAAGTTTGATGCTAGCCACATTTGACCGGGTTTTGGCGCAGTCGTTGCTGTGTAACCATACTTCTGCTGCAGTTGTGACGCAGCTCTGCTGTCACCTGCTCTAGCAGCATTTGCTAATGCACGCAACTCTTCTGTGTTTGAAACAAGTTTATCGAGTTTTACAGCTTTACCATTCGGGTTCTTATCAGGGTTAAATATAGAGTTCCAGATATTTTTTACTCCCGCACCAAGAGCTTTACCCAAAGGCTTTACATATTCGTCGATTATTGAGTCAGCTTTCTCTTTGACGTTGTAAACAAACTTGTATGCTTTGTCGGCAAGGTTGCGCACTACACCTTTGAGGCTGAAAGCAGTACTATTTTTGGAGTTTTCCAGTAGAGCTGCTGTCTTTTGAGCATTTGCGGCAAGTGGAGTAGCAGCATTGTCCATCGCCGTTGCATAATTCGCTGCTCTTGTAGAGATCTTTGAAGGTGCGGTAGTAACTGTCTCAAACGATGAGTTTACAGCCTTGATTGCTGTAGCATCACCCAACTCCATACGCTTTGCTGATCGCTCAAAGATGCTAGCTCCACGTGTCATCTCTTCAAGGTTTATGTTGGAATTGAAAAGAAGGTTGTTTGTCTCTGACTGCACCTTCGCAACTACATTCTGTAACTGCGTGAGGAGGTTATCGAGTGATGGTAAAGAACTATCGCCAGCCATCTGGCTACGGCTGCTGTCTATCTTGTCTATGCTCTCTTTGGCAACAGCAATAAAGTTGTTGGCTTCTCTACCAATGGCGTTGAGGCGAGATTGTGTGTCTGTGCGATAGTTTGTAGCTGCATCGCTCAACCTGTTGGCTGCACGAACAAGGTTGTTGACCGCACTCTGAAACTCTCTACCAATTAGAGGGCGAACCGTAGGATTATTTGAACTACCTTTGAGTGCTGCTTCGAGCGATGAGCGAAGGTTTGTACTACTCAAAGTAGTACGAGAGCGCAGCGAACGCTCTATCTGCGACTGCTCAGAAACAGCTCTTGGCTGCTCTTCTGGTTGAGAAAGCGACTCCTTGCTTGTAGTCTCTTTGCTCTTGGGATCGTCTTGCAAATCGGGTAGACCTTGCTGATTTCCTATGCCTCTTATATTGGTCATTCGAGAAGCCTCCTTGAAACTTGGTAGATATAGCTATAGAAGTGAATGGTTATTCAGTCATTTTATCGGTATTCTATTTTGAAAAGTTGCTCAACAAGAGCAATTTTGAGAGGAAGTTTAGTGAATAAGAAGAGCTATTTTCTCCTTTATATTTTCTATCTTGCTTGTGTGCTAGTTTTTGGATGCAATAATAAAGACCAAAATATCAAAGCTGCACCTGAAGTATTGCGGCAAGCTGTGACAGACGATCTAGGTAGAAAAGTCGAAGTAGTTCGCTCAGTAGAGCGGATCGTTTCGCTTGCTCCAAGTATTACCGAGACACTTTTTGCACTTGGTATTGGTGAAAAAGTTGTTGGAGTGACAAGCTACTGTAACTATCCGTCAGAAGCACAGTCAAAGACTCAAGTAGGAGATACATTAAAGCCCAACATAGAGCAGATAATCTCACTCAAGCCCGACCTAGTACTTATCACAACCGCAAGTCAACTGGAACAGTTCACAACAAAGCTCTCACAAGCAGGCATTGCAGTCTTTGTAGTCAAAGCGCAGACTGTCGAAGACGTTTTCAAGTCTATAGCATCGATAGGAAAGTTGACAGGTAGAGAGCAGCAGGCCAAAGCAATTCTTGACAACATGAATTCTCGAATCGAAGCAGTAAAGAAGAAGGTAGAAGGTAAAACAAAACCCAAAGTTTTTATAGTAATAGGAACTGAGCCACTTATTACAGCAGGCCGTGATTCATTTATCACAGACCTAGTCAAAATTGCTGGTGGAGACTCTATATCTGCAGATGTAGCTTCAGAGTGGCCTATCTACAGCGCAGAAACCGTTATAGCAAAGAAGCCCGATGTGATACTGCTGCCAATAGATGCCCATGGCAGTGAAGCCGAAAGGCGGCGTCTTCCTGAAGGACTACACGAAACTCCCGCCACAAAGCAAGGAAGAACCTACACCATTGATGGTGAGTTGATACTGCGTCCGGGGCCAAGAATTGTTGATGGTATTGAAGAGATGGCAGAGCTTTTCTATCTGCAGTAGTTGGGTGGAGTGGTAGCATTGAAACCTCGTACCTATTTGACACCAAAAAGCACTGTTAAGATACTGATACTACTTTTTAGTCTCTTGTTATTTTCTTTCTCTATTGCACTTCTTTTTGGCAGCGAGCAGTTGGCTGCATCCAGTCTATTTTTAGCACTCTTTAACAAGGTTTTTGGACGGCCAACAGGATTAACTATAGAAACAGAGACTATACTTTTTGTTGTTAGACTCCCTCGTGCATTCTTTGCAATCTGTGCAGGAGCTTCTCTCTCTGTTGCAGGCGCATCTTTGCAAGCACTACTGAGAAATCCATTAGCAGAACCTTATGTGTTAGGGGTGTCGAGTGGTGCAGCCGTAGGAGCTATTATTTCCATTATCTTTGCTGAAAAGTTATCTTTTAGTCAGCCCATCGGAGCATTTACTGGAGCAGTAATCACCGTCTTTGTAGTCTACTTTCTTGGCCAAGGTAAAAGTGGTACTTCCACAGAAAGACTTATTCTTGCAGGTGTTATTACTACTTCATTTTTGTGGGCAATGATCATATTTTTGTTAACAATCTCGTCTAATCCTAAATTACGTGGCATTGCATTCTGGTTGATGGGTGATCTTGGAAGTGGCATATCTTCAATACTTGGCTATACAATGATCGCTTGCTTTGTAGCTATATTTGTAATCTATCTGTTAGCACGCATGCTTAATCTACTGATGGTTGGTGAAGAAAGTGCAATGAGTCTTGGAGTTTCTGTTGAAGCAATAAAGATCGTCCTCTATCTGTTAGCATCACTTCTAACAGGTCTCACTGTTGCGATGGTTGGCTCAATTGGCTATATAGGATTGATAGTGCCACATATTATTAGAATGGCTTGGTCGAGCGATCACAGGCTTCTCATACCTGCGGCTGCATGTCTTGGAGCAAGCCTTCTGCTACTTGCCGACACAGTCGCAAGAACAATTGTTGCGCCAAGAGAGTTGCCTGTAGGGGCTATCACTGCACTGATAGGGGCACCTCTTTTTGTTTATCTTCTAAGAAAGACTATTTGAAAGATATAAATGCTAGTTTCAGCATCAAACCTTTTTTTTTCATATGGTTCAAGACAAGTGGTTGAAGATGTTTCCCTTGAGGTTGCAAGTGGACAGATCGTTGCAGTACTTGGCTCAAACGGTTCTGGGAAATCGACGTTGATGAAACTTGTTGCAGGACTACTTAAACCTGCAAAAGGAACTGTAAAAGTAGAAAACCAGACGATTGTTTCTATGACGCGGCGTCAAATAGCTCAGGCTATCGCTTACGTAGCACAGGAAACGAAACTGCAGTTTCCACTCTCTGCTATTGAATTTGTGTTACAAGGAAGGTTTCCGCACGGTAAAGGACTTGGGTTTGAAAGCGACAGAGATATAGAGATAGCACAAATGGCAATGAACCTAACCGACACAATAGCATTTGCTCACAGAGAGTTAAATACACTTTCAGGTGGTGAGCGCCAACGAGTCTTCCTAGCACGTGCTATTGCACAAGAACCCAAATTATTACTACTTGATGAACCAACATCAAATCTCGACATTTCACACAGAGTCGCAACGTTTCTTTTAATGAAACGCTTAGCTGAGCAAAAAAAGATAGGTATAATGCTTGTAACGCATGAAATTAACCTCACGGCAGAGTTTGCAGATCATATTTTGCTACTTAAAAATGGCTGTACATTTATTTCTGGATCTGTAGAAGAGGTGTTTAAAAAACATGTACTTGAAGAAGTCTTTGAGACTAAAGTCTTAATAGACAAAAACTCTGCTACTGGTGCACCAAGAGTTACACTTGATACAAGAAGATAACCGGAGATATATGAAGTTAATATTTAGTTTTTTAATATTTCTCTTTGTAGCAAATATGACTGCTACAGAGACAGCTTTAACTATTTCTGGGGAAGTAGAAAAAAGCCTTTCTTTGACTGTTGCCGATCTGGAAAAGCTATCTGTAGAAACAGTAGAAGTAAAAGGCCACGACGGAAAACAAGCTGCCTACACTGGAACCCCTGTCTATCAGCTATTAAAACTTGCAGGAGCTAAGATGGGCAAAGATTTTAGAGGTAAAGACGCAGCTTATTATTTAGTAGTTGAAGCAACAGATGGTTATCAGGTAGTTGTTGCTATACCAGAGTTAGATCCAGAGTTTTCTGACCGTAAAATACTACTTGCTTACAAAAAAGATGGAAAGCCGCTTGAAGAGTTTGAAGGCCCTTTTAGGCTGATCGTTCCTGATGACAAACGCCAAGCTAGATGGGTAAGGCAAGTTAAAAGCCTCACGATTAAAAAACCTTAATTTAAAATTTCTTGTTTTTTTACAATAGCTCAAAGGCTATTTATCATATCCAAAATAGCATCGAAGCGAAAACCTTTTACCATTTCATTCAGCCTATCTGCTAGAAATCTGTCTTCGACTTCGATCTTTCCTAAAACTTCGTTTGTTGTATCTAAGTCACCCAGTATGGCTGCATCTTTGAGTTCATCAAGAAGAGGTTTGGGAAGATTGGCAAGCTTTGGAACTATTATTGACGAAAACTGCTCATCAATAACTTTGGAAAAAGTATTGTCGTCCTGATATAGATAGCGAACTCCTAGATACTGCTCTATCTTTTCAAATATTCTCTCTTCCTTAAATGGTTTGGTGACAAGGTCATTCACTCCAGCAGCAAAGATTGTTTCGCGTTCATGGTCAAAAGCAGCCGAGGTGAGAGTAACTATCACAACCTTCTTTTCTGGATTTTCGTGTTGGCGTATGTAGCGGGTCACTTCCAGTCCATCCATCTTCGGCATTCTTACATCCATCCAGATCAGATCTGGTGACCAAGCTTTCCAGATATTTATAGCTTCTTGTCCATCTTCGGCTTCACGAATTTCAAAACCAACAGATGAAAGTAGCTTTGCTAACAAATAACGATGCTCAATAGTATCATCTGCTATCAGTATTTTATACTGCTGTCCATTCTCAAGCCCAACAACTTTTCTTCTAACTTGCTTCTGCTCTGATTTAATCTCAACAAGCGGAACTTCAAGCTTAAAAGTAGTTCCATATCCAAGCTGGCTTTTAACAGTAATTTCTCCTTTCATCAGATCTGCAAACTTCCTGCTGAGAGCTAAACCCAACCCTGTTCCCTCTTGTGAGATACGACCACTCTCGGTCTGTACAAAAGGTTCAAATATCTTTACTAGATCTTCTTGAGAGATGCCATAGCCAGTATCTTCTATTTCGAAAGTAGCTCTCTTGCCATCCCAGCCAGCCCTGAGTGTTACAGTTCCAGTTTGGGTGAATTTCACAGCGTTACCAAGCAAGTTCAGTAGTATCTGCCTCAGTTTTACATCATCTCCATAAACAAAGTGTGGCAAATTAGAGAGGCTGAAAACCAGTTTTAAACCCTTTGCTTTTACCTTTACACCTAACATTTCTTGCAAGGCGTGTAGCAATACGTGAAGATCAAAATCTTTCTCATTTAGCGACATTCTACCAGCTTCAATCTTGGAAAGAGATAGAACATCGTCTATAAGTGTAAGTAGATGCTCTCCGCTACGAAGTATGATAGAAACTTTCTCTCTGTTATCTTCATTCAGGTCTGGATCGCGCTGCATCAGTTGTGCAAAACCCAATATCGCGTTCAGAGGAGTTCTAAGTTCGTGACTCATATTTGAAAGAAACAGGCTTTTAGCTCTATTTGCTTCAATAGCTTCTAGTCGTTGTTTTTCTAGGTCTTTCTGAAGTAGCCTAATCTTCAACTGTACTTCAACCCTAGCAATAACTTCCTTAGCGTGAAAAGGCTTAGACACATAGTCTACTCCGCCAACTTCAAAAGCTTTCACTTTGTCAAAAGGGTCATCGAGTGCGCTAATAAATATTATTGGGATGTCTTTTAGCAGTTCTTCAGACTTAAGAGTCCGACAAACATCATAGCCATCCATCTCTGGCATCATTATGTCGAGCATAACGAGATCGGGAGGTTCTTGCCTGATTGCGTCTAGTGCTTCACGGCCACTTTTTGCTTTCTTGACCGTATAGCCACGAGTTTTCAAGATAATCTCTAAAAGAGTTAAGTTATTAATACTATCGTCAACAATAAAGATATTGCCCTTCATTCGCCTAACTTGCCTATAGAAAGTAGTTGCCACGCTATTATATGACAAACAGCAAAGATCAAGTATTTTAAAAATTTATAGGCTGTTTGAGTATTTTTTTGCATGTGTTATCTTAACGTGACACTCCCAGAGCTAAAGCAAAGGGATACTTTTGGACGCTACAAAGGTAGTTGGGGAGGCTCGCGCCTGCTGTCAGGGACAGCCACAATTAAACCTTAAAAGCATATAATATCCACACAAAGTGGATGGACGCAAGCCCAGTGTCAATGGAATTACTACGGGACTACTACAGGAAATAAAGCTAACGCTTTTTACTTTATTGTTTACTAGCTAACACTTCCACGATTTATCCCACCTCTAAAAACGTGGACTTTCTCGTGGAAGATTTGTTAGCCGATTTGTAGAACTACAAGGTTATGTCCTATTTTGGTGGTTACTTCTGGTACAGCCAAAGTAAGTAAGACTCTACTGTAAAGGAGCAAAAATGGAATTCGATATAGTATTTGAAGGTGGTGGTGCAAAAGGTAATGCTTTCGTTGGTGCTCTGGAAGTGCTCAACGAAAGAGGTCATAAACATAGAAGACTGATTGGAACCTCGGCGGGAAGTATTACAGCCACGCTTCTAGCGGCTGGCTACACTCCTGAAGAGATGCGTCAGGTGGTAACCGAAAAAGTAGAAGTAGTTGACGCAAATGGCAGTAAAACAGTCGTTCCTCGCTTCTCGCTATTTTTAGATACTCCTGTAAATTTCACTCAAGATACAGTCAAAGATAGCTTTCTCGATCCTTTCTTAAACATCGATATTCCTTATGTACCCAAAACCATTGAGAGATACCTAACTAATGAAGTTGTTGAACACTTAATGAAACATCCTCATCTTAGAGAGTTTTTTTCATTGATAGAACTTGGGGGTCTCTATGCAGGAGATAATTTTTTAAGTTGGATCAAAGAAAGGTTAAAACAGAAAGGCTTCAGTGATGAAATTACATTCAAAGACTATGTACAGAAGACAAATTGTGACTTGTCTATAATAGTATCAAACACAACTCTTTCTGAAATGCTTGTACTCAATCATAGAACGGCACCAGACTGTCCTGTTGCACACGCAGTAAGAATGTCTATGAGCATACCTTTTCTTTGGCAAGAAGTCATTTGGCAAAGTGACTGGGGTAAATATTTAGATCAAGATTTGACAGGAAATGTGCTGGTTGATGGTGGAGTTATCTCCAATTTCCCTATAGAGCTTCTAACTTCAACATCACCAGAAGTAATAAAAATTATGGGGCCTGTACCTTGTGTGCCAAGTATAGGGCTTCTACTTGACGAAAAGCTAGAGGTAGTAGGAGCCGAACCCTTATCGGACAAGGGTTCTTCTCTGGACACTCCACTTAAAAATTCAAAACCGATCAAAAGAGTCAATAGGTTAATAAACACAATGCTCAGCAGCCATGATAATTTCTCTATCAGTGCATATGAAGATTTGGTTTGCCATCTACCAGTTCAGGGTTATGGAACAACCGAGTTTGATATGACAGACCAGAGATTAGAATCACTGATAAATTCAGCACGAAATGCAATGACAGCTTATCTAGATAAGCTTCCTAAAAATATTTCTCAATCTCCTGTTTGAGAGCTGTTGTTACCTCTATACGCTCTTTAGAAATGTCATCCATAAAGCGTTTAAAGTCTGCTAGCCTGTCAATGTCGTACCAGACAGGCAGCAGATGCGCCTCTACTTGCAGAGTTGCTATCTTTGCCATAGTCTCTGCAAAAACAGTACTGCTTCCCCAAGATATTTCAGAAAAGAGAGTTTTGTAGCCATCAAAGTTTGAAATACCTA
This sequence comes from Blastocatellia bacterium, assembly GCA_016789295.1. Lineage (GTDB taxonomy): Bacteria > Acidobacteriota > Blastocatellia > Chloracidobacteriales > JADJPF01 > JAEUQL01. The sequence continues at coordinate 12,600 of JAEUQL010000038.1, forward strand.
TCAAATAATAACCTCCATCTTCTGCACCTCCTATCACTATCTTTTTCTCTTTTAGGGCATTTACTGCTTCTATGAGGAAGTTTTTTGGAAGTCCTGGAGAGTCAGTTCCAACTATCACACAGCAAGGATGGCCAAGGGCGAAGATTTCGCTTGTAGCAGCTTCTAATCTCTGGCCAAGATCTCCACTGCTTTGCAGCTTCACATTTACGCTCTTGTAGGCATTGTAGAGATGATCTTCCACTCTGGATGTCAGATAGAGGTAGGTAGACGATTGAAATTTACCATCAATAAGTGAGCAGATGCGCCACAGTGTGTCATCAAGAAATAGTTTGTGTAGCTCAAGAGCATTCCTATCACCTAGATCTGCAGCAAGCCGCTTCTTGACTTTGCCAAGCTCTGGAGTTCTAGAAAAGATAAGAAACGCAGGTTTTAACACTCTACTTGATCTCAAAAGTTTAATCTTTCATTAAAGCTGCTCAATGCTATAGCCTCTCTTTTTGAGTAGTTCGAGAACTCCATCCTTGCCAACAAGGTGTGCTGCACCAACTACCACCATATAGTTACCTTCTTCCTGCAAATACTGTTCTATCTTTGGAATCCAGTTTAAGTTTCTCTCTTTCAGTAGTAGGTTGTAGAGAACCGGGTCTTGTTGAAAACTTTCTGTTATAAAACTCTCCATCTTTGTCAAGTCTCCAGAAAGCCAGTGATTAACAATAGTTGTAAGATACGAATCAAGACTGTCTAAACTTTTAAGTGTTGATAGAAGGTATTTCTCCTGATCTTCTGCTGAAAGGTCAGCAAAGCGGCTCATTTGAAACTCTACAGTCTCAAGACCTATTATTGGTTTGTTCTTCTCTTTTGCTTTTTGCATAAAGTAGAAATCGATACCATCTTGTGGTGATGCACCTGTTTTGACAGTTTTAAGACTAAATAGTGTTAAAGCAATCATCCAAGGTTTTAGCGGACCTAGAGTCTGCTCATTCATACCAAGATCGGCTGTCTTCTTCTTGAAAAGCTCATAAGTTTCGGCTGAAACACTCTGCTGAAGAGTTTTGCCATCTGTATAAACACCTTTTGCAAGTACATATTTCTGCACTTCGCTTATAGCTTTATCATTAAGCTCGACTTCAACTACAAGCTTCTGTGAATCTTCAAAAGCTTTCTCTATATGTTCATTAAGTGGATAGACCTCTTTTTTAAGAGCGTGGATAGAACCAAGAATGTAGACTGTATTTTTCTTTGATTTGACACGCCAAAGAAAGTTCTTCTTTTCTGCTGGTTTCTGCCCTGATGCTGATGTGTAACCAACAGGTAAAACCAGCAATAGTGCCAGAATAGATAGGACTGCATAGGCACGTTTAGAAGATAGATATTTCATGATTTGACCTCCCAACTTTATTCTGTAGATTCTACATTTTACTCTATTGCCAATTGTTCAGTTGCAAAATGTCGTCTACTATTGGATTTATGGAACTGAGCTGTGTGCTTTAAGTTTAACTTTTCGGCTCAATTTCTGAAAATTTTTTGTAGTGTTGCAAGGTTAACTCAAAGATTGTGGCTAAAGAGTTCTATCTGTATGCTAATATTGGCTTTGTTCAAGTAAACCAGTTTCGAAATCTCCAAATGTTTAAGGACAGCAAGTATGAAAAGAGTGATGGTTTGTGTCTTCTTAATGAGTCTTCTTTTAATGAG
>JAEUQL010000390.1 GCA_016789295.1 Blastocatellia bacterium
GGTCTTCAACTTCGTTTCTCTCTTTCTGTATCAATAGTCGTTTTCTAGCAAAAGCTATTAACTTTGACTTCAGAACGTGGCGGACTTCCCAAAGCTGTGCTGGGTCTATGCACTCTACCATCTCCCATAGTTCTGGGCGTTGCAATTTCTTTGGCCAATCATAGCCAAAAGTTCTGTCAAAAAGTTCATACATTTCTTGAGCTATCCAAGAAAGAGCGTGAACTCCATTTGTGATATGGCCAATGGGAACATCGTCTTCGCGAGGGGTTGGATAGACTTCGTGCCACATCTTTCGGCTAACACGCCCGTGTATTGCAGAGACGGCATTTGCACGTTTTGACATGCGAAGGGCAAGAACTGTCATGCAGAAGAGTTCTGCCGGATCGGTAATTTTTACTCTTCCAAGAGCCAAAAACTCTTCTGTTGTGAGGTTCATTTCTTGGCGCATGTTTCCAAGATACTCTTCAACAAGTTCTGGTGCGAACCTGTCGTGACCGGCTTCCACAGGTGTGTGTGTAGTAAAGACAGATCGAGAAGCAGCTTCGCGTGCTGCATCAGCAAAACTGAGACCATCCTCTTGCATAAGCTGGCGTGCAAATTCTAGTGTTGCAAAAGCACAGTGGCCTTCATTTAAGTGTAGAACACTTGGCGTGATCCCAACTTTTTTTAGTGCTTGCATTCCGCCTATACCAAGTATCATTTCTTGTTCAATACGTGTACGAGCATCACCACCATAAAGGCGACGCATGTCGTCACTTCCATTCGATTGTGCACTGAAATCTGTGTCTAGCAGTAGTAACCTTGCTCGTCCTACCTGTGCCTCCCAAAGCATTGCGCTTATAATCTTTTTCCGTGTATCTATCTCGATTATGATGGGTTCGCCTTTTTGGTCTCTAACAGGTTGAAGGGGTAGTCTATCGACATCTATCTTATAGTAGTCTTCTTCTTGCCAGCCATGACCGTTTATGCGTTGTGTGAAATATCCCTCACGATAGAGTAGACCAATACCAATCATTGGAATACCTATATCAGAAGCACTTTTTAGATGATCACCTGCTAGGACTCCTAATCCACCTGAATAGATTGGAAGTGATTCGTGAATACCAAACTCAGCCGAGAAATAGGCTACTGGGTGAGATTGTAGTACAGGGGCGTGAGTTGCTGCCCAAGGATATTTCTCTACTAGATATTTGTTGAGTTCCCGAAAAGAGTGGTCAATACGTGTCATCAAGACAGTGTCTTGAATATGCTCTGCTATCTTTTCAGGAGAGATATCTTGAAGAAATGCGACAGGGTTGTGGTTGACAGCCCGCCAACAGTCTGGGTCGATGCTCCTAAATATCTGTATGACTTCTGGATGCCAAGTCCACCAGAGATTTCTGGAGAGTTCAAACAGTTTCTTGTGTAAGAGTGAAGATGTATTACTTGAGTTGATCATATGTTTGATTTATCCACAAAAAAACAAGCAAACAAAATTTTGATTACTATTATATAGTTTTCAATTAGAACTAGAGAAAATAGTAATGCTGGTTAGTGTCAAAGGTAAAATCTTAGGTTAGAAACAACTGTAGTAGAGAGTTTTAGCTTACATTTAGTAGATTCTCAATATCGTGTTCTATTTCGTTACAACGTTCGGCTATCAGATTTTCCTGCTCTTTGAGCTTCTGGGCTATCTGCTCTACTTCTGAAACAAGTCCAAGTAGAGCGAGAATTGCAACTCTCATCGGCCCATTGCCAGGGTTTAAATCTGCAGTTCTTTTCATCCTGATGTCAACGTCTTCAGCCAACTTTCTCAAATATTCTGCACTGGTGTCTGCAGCAAGTTGATACTGGCTACCATAGATCTCTACGTCTACTCTGCATCTACCAGAAGGATTGGTATCAGGCGCGTTCTTAGCAGTTTTGTGAAACTGTTCAACGCAAGTCTTAGCAACCTGTTGTAACCAATTCTGACCTGTAACAGAAGATTCTTGATGGCTGTTCACTACAGAGTCATACTGACTAGGCAGATCATCGGTTTCGTATAACAGATCTCTATTTTTTTCTATCAGTGCTGCTTTCATATGCTATAAAGTACTAAATATATATAACACGTATCGATCTAAAGCAAACAGAAAGTTGCCTATTTTAGTCCCGAATCGACAAATAGAGGAGATTTGGAGACAGGTTCTTATAATCTACTGCTATTCCCATTTTTTCCAGTCAGCTTCGTAATATCTAACGAGTGTTTGATTATCGAGTCGGTTGATCTCAACAGGAACAGGAGACATATCACTACTAAAAATAAACAGACCAGAAAGGGTTTCGTCGTTGAGAAAACGCAGTTGTGAAGAGCTGGAAAATTTTTGGCCTATCTTCTGAGGTTGTTGAAATGGTTTGACACTAGCTAGAACAAATCCCCAGACTCCAAAAGAAGGAACAGTAGTCTGATAGGGTTTTACCATAAATCCTGCTGCTTCTATTGTTCTAACAATACACCAGTAGGAACTACGTGCGAAGAGTGGAGAAGTAGACTGTATAGCTACTGTGGCATCGGGTAAGAGTCGTTGTTTGAGGAGTTTATAGAATCTTGTTGTATAGAGTTTTCCAAGGGAAAAAGAGTTTGGATCAGGAAAGTCTATAATAGCGGTGTCAAACTTATCATTACTATTTTCAATCCATATCATAGCGTCTTGATTGACGACTTTAACTCTTGGGTCTTGAAATGACTTTCCATTAAGTTCTGCAATCATCGAAAACGAAGCTGAAAGGTTGGTCATAGCTGGGTCTAGATCTACTAAAACAACTTCAGTAACGGACGAATGTTTGAGTACCTCTCTAAGTGCAAGACCATCACCGCCACCCAAAACCAGAACCCGTTTTGGAGCATGGTGCACAAGCATGGCAGGGTGCACCAACGCTTCGTGGTAACGGTATTCATCGGCTGAACTGAATTGAAGATGGCCATTGAGGAAGAGCTGGAAACCGGATCTTGCACGAGTAATAACTATACGTTGATAGGGTGTAGTCTTTGAATAGATAATTTCATCAGCATAAAGGCTATCTTCTGCAAAGCTTGTGAGAGTATCGGCTTTGATAAAAGCAACAACTAATAGCAAAACTACTACAATAGCTTTAGCTCTAAGTAGAGAAGTTCCTTTCTCTATCATATCTTGCAGTAAATAAGTAGCCCAGATTCCAACAATGGCATTTAGTAGACCAAAGAGTAGAGAAGTTCTAACTAAACCAAGCTTTGGTACTAGTAGCAGAGGAAACAGTATTGAACCGAGAAGCGAGCCAAGATAGTCAAAGGTAAGCACTTTTGAGATAAGGTCTGCAAATTCTAGCTTGTCTTTGAGGATTCGCATTAGAAGTGGAATTTCAAGACCTACCATAGATCCTAACAGAAAAACTAACCCATAGAGAAAAACAGGGAAGAATCTGAGTTGTCCAAAACTTATAAAGAGAATAGGAGCCGACATCCCACCAAGCAGTGCTACAGCTAATTCTATCTCTACGAAACGGCGGGCAAGTTGGTCAGTGATGTAGCGAGAAAGCCATGCCCCTACACCTAATGCTGAAAGGTAGAGACCTATAATCAGAGAGAACTGAGTTATGGAATCACCCAGGACGTAGCTTGCCAGTGTGCCTGCAAGTAGTTCATAAACAAGCCCACAAGTGGCAATGATGAGTACATTCAGAAAAAGTATTGAAGGTCTATTCATCCACTACTACCCTTGCACTACTACCCTTGCAGTGCTGCAGAGATGATAAGTGCAATACCAATAATTACCGATGCTATAACTATTGCAAGGGCTGTATTCTGGTCTTCTTCTATCTCTTTGCGTATGGAGAATGGAGTTATCTTACTCATAATTGCAAAAGTGATAGCAAAGATTACAATCCCGATGACTGAAAAGATAGCGGCTGATAGTAACTGTTTGTATAACTGTTGTTCCATTATTTTCCTCCTCTGTAACCACTGTGCCAAAAATGGAATGAGCGATAACCACCTGGAGCTTGTCTTACATCGGCAGGTATTACCTCTCGTTTAGCTGTACCAACCTCCCAGCCAAAAAAGCCAGCCAGGAAATAGAACATAAGAACACCAATAGATAGAGCAAGATAGATCTTTTTGAGCATAATAATTATTCATCCGAGCTGTTATAAGGGCTGTAGTTGCTGTTTCCCCATTTCTGCTGATTGAACTGTAGGTGATAAAACAGTAACCCTACAGGAAGAAGCGAGACGGCAAGGAATGCAACTATAAAATGGACAAAACGTGCCCGGCCTTGTTCTACAGTAACCTGAAGGCTGGACGGCTGTTGCCAGTTCTGCCACTGAG
>JAEUQL010000391.1:0-3953 GCA_016789295.1 Blastocatellia bacterium
AACAGATTCAACTGGAAAGATTATCTCAAGACAGACAATCCATTAGCAGCAGCAATGATGGTGAAGATGGGAATAGCTGCACAGGATAGAGTGAGAGTAAAGGTAGAGTGTACGAGGATAATCCTTGGACTGAAACTCAATGCAAACAAGAGCCAGTTACTGCTAAACTTTGTAGAAACATACTCAGAGCTTACACAAGAGCAAGAGAAAGAGTTTGAGACAGAACTAGAACATCTAAACCCAAGTTTGAAGGAGGAGTTTATGGAAGTTGCCAACCGTTGGGTAAAAAAAGGTATTGAACAAGGTGAACTATTAGGTTTACAAAAAGGTAAAAAAGAAGGTAGAAAAGAAGGTAAAAGGGAAGGTAGAAGAGAAGGCAAAAGGGAAGGCAAAAGGGAAGGTAAAAAGGAAGGTAAAAAGGAAGGTAAATTAGAATTAATCTTGAAGCAGTTGCATAAGAGATTCAATTGTGTACCAACAGAAGTAGAAGAAAGTGTTAAGAAGTTAGAACTTGATGGCCTTGAGTCTCTCGCTGAAGCTATCTTTGACTTTGCTAGCATCGATGATGTGAAAGCTTGGCTCAGAAAGTAGTGCACTTAGTACAGTGTAAGGGAGTACCAAGAATTTTGTGTAACTTGAGGTGCTTTTAGCTTAAAGCACTTCTTTCACCAATTTATAGAAATATATAACCTTTTTTGTAAGACTTTTTATCTTGTAGTGTTGTTTCTAGCCTGCCGTGCTTTGAAAAGAATTATGTTGCTATGGACTATTCCAAAAAGTATTCCAAAAAACATACCTATAAGCATACCTGTAACAGCAGCATGAAACGAAACAAAGATATTAGCGATAATGTCACCTGATATATACTGGTTTTCAATAAGGCTATAGTAGATTTGACCAACTATTCTTCCAACAACTCCTCCAATAATCATACCCGTTGCTACTGGCTTAAAAGGTGTGCGTATGGTTATCCAAGGAAGATTATTAGAAAAGAATATAGAAGCGCGTGGTTTTGTAAGACGAAGTTTATTAATCTTAAAGACTTCTTTGCATCGGTTACAGTCACCAACCTCATCAAGCTGGTCGCTCTGGTGACATATTTCACACCTTTGAATATTGGAGGCTGCTATTACTTTAAATGCTGCTTTTTCCATCATCCTACAAATTTGTAGCCTAAACCGTGTAAAGTCAATATGTACTGAGGATGCCTTGGATTTGGCTCCAGTTTCTGCCTGAGCCAAGCAATATGAACATCTACTGTTCGAGTAGAAGGCATTGCATCATAACCCCAGACTTCATTAAGAAGTTCATCTCTCGATATTGTAACACCTCGATGCTCTATAAAATACTTGAGAAGCTTAAATTCTCTTGCTGAAAGTTCAACAGGTAAGCCATCGCGCATAACCTCCGCACGCTGAAAGTCTATAGAAACTACTCCAAACTGGTATGAAGAAGGATTATTTTGGATTGGAGCACGCCGAAGAAGTGCTTCAACACGGGCTAATAGCTCCATCATTTCGAACGGTTTGGTTACATAATCATCTGCTCCAAGCTTGAGACCAACTACTTTATCAACTACCTGTCCACGAGCAGTCAACATCAAGATAGGTGTTTGTATAGATTTCTGGCGTAGATCGCGGCATATATCAAAACCGTTTTTGCGTGGCAGCATCAGATCTAAAATTACGAGATCGAAAGCTTCTGTGGAAGCTCTTTGATAGCCAGTGTCGCCATCCGACGCGGTCTCAACTGTATACCCTTCTTTTATCAAACGGTCGGTAAGCGTTAGTATTAAACCCTTTTCATCTTCAACTAGTAAGATTCGTTTGCTCATAAGAGATATTTTTAGAATCGATTCTTTAACTAATAGTCTCTGTAACTAGTCTACTATTTGCTACAGATTCTGTCTCTGCAATAGCTGGCAAGTGAATAATGAACCTACTGCCAGCATTTAGACTACTTTCAACAGATACTCTTCCACTGTGTAGCTCTACTATCTGTTTTACAAGGCTGAGACCAAGGCCACTTCCTTGTATCTGTGCATCTACAGCCTGTCTACCGCGATAGAAAGGCTCGAATATATGAGCGCGGTCTTCTGTGCTTATACCCAAGCCTTTGTCTTCAACTATTATTTGGACTTCGGGTTTACGTTCGCTTCCTGCAGCCTTGACTCTCAGTGCTATCCACCTACTCTCACCACTATATTTCATGGCATTGGAAAGTAAGTTATGTATAGCTCTGCTGATAGCTTGGATATCTACCAAGAGTTTTGGTAGCTTTTTGTCTATATCCTTCTCAAGGTTAAAGCCACCTTCTTCAACCAAACGTTGATAGGTAGTGAGAGCACCATCTATCAGTTCTAGAGTATCAATAGGTCTCAAGTCATAACTACGTCTATTAGATTCGGTGCCTGCAAATTCGAGCACTTGTTCAACCATTTCAGCAAGTCTACGCCCCTCTTCTTCGATCAATGTTCCATAACGTTTAATCTGCTGTTGACTTTCGACAACACCATCAGAGAGATTTTCTGCAGCAGAACATATCACAGCCAACGGGGTTCTGAGTTCGTGAGAGACAGCAGATACAAACTCCATCTGCTGCTTGGCAAGTTTTTGTGCACGTCTTGTTGATATAACAAGCATTGCCATACTTCCACCGAGCAGAATCAACACACTAAAACTTATCAGCAAGTTGCGTCTTTGGATCGTAGCAACTGCAGTTTCCAATGAACCAGAAGGGTGTTTAAGAAGTAGCTTCCAAGGATTTTCTACCCTGCCTTCACGCAGATAAAGAAAATTGTCTGGAGGGCCTGGCTTATGTTTGAAGATCCTGACAGAAAGATCACTATTAGTAGTAGTAAAGCTAAAAGTTCTTGTCTGACTATTTTTTCCACTATCTGTTGTCTCATTTTTGGTAAACTCGGAATGCTCTATGATCACTCCAGGTCTTTTCTGAGAAGTACGGTCTTTGGAACTATTGTAGTTATTCACTGCAAGGCTTTTGAACTCATCAGTTTTGACACTAAACAGATTACTGACTGCATCAGCTTTAGAATTTTTTTCAAAGCTTACATTGGGAGATGACTTGAAGATAGTTTTCTTTGGATCTTTCTGTGAGACTACTGCAACGTCATAGCCGTCTTGGCCTGAAAAGTAGCGTTCAGCAAGCAATGGGATAAGTTCTTGCTTGATGTAATCGATGTCAAACTCGACGATCAGCACAGAGTGGAGTTCTGGTCTGCTCTTTTCATTGATCTCTATTCTCTCTACTTTACCAGCTTTGCTTATCTTATGATCGGCCAGCGTGTCTATTTCGAAACTTGTCCGCTTTAAGTTAGGCAAAAAGAGTGCTGGGTGGTCTTCATCAAACGGCTGCATCTGTAAACTGAGGGCAAAAGCAACAGCAGGTAGTTCTTTCATCTTCTCTCTTTGCCTCATAACTGTTTGCAGATATTCTGGTAGAGGTGATGATTCAAACTGTTTGGCCTCTTTATTGAGCTTGAAGGTCTCAACCTGTTTATCTATCTCCTTAAACATATACAGGTTAGAGATAAGTTTTGGATAAGGAGCAGTTTCTAGCCAATGGTTGTAACGATCAGTAAAGTCTTCTAGTTTGACGTTGCCTGTAAAAGGCTTGGCAACATTGAAGTTGAAGTAGGTACGTGTAATTTCTCTGTCAAAGTCTTCAGTAAATCTATTGACACTGGTTTTAAGGTTCGCTTCCATTCTTGACCGTTCTGCATCGCTCACTTGAGCAAGCCAACGATATTGGAGCACGGCAAGCAAAGGCATAAGCACCATCAAAACCAGAACTATTGTCATCATCAGTGAAGGGCGTCTTTTAAGTCTCATATTTTGCGATTATAGCACGCAAAAAAGAGCAGACTTTAAGAGCTATCTGCTTGAAAATGCAATTTTTACATTCTTAACAATCTCTTCCTCTATCTGTAAGGG
>JAEUQL010000391.1:3963-4322 GCA_016789295.1 Blastocatellia bacterium
AGTAGATTAGGAGCACCAGAAAGGAAGAGCATTGAAGATAAGAAACGCAACTTTGCAAGATGTTGATCAACTCGCCCTGCTTGGGTGTGAGTCGTTTCCATCAGGTTATCAATATAACGAGCGCAAGGAATTACTGCTTAGTAATCCACGTCGAAAACTTGAAGAAGACGTTTTAGTGATAGAAGAGAATAGTGAGATAGTAGCATCACTCAGCCTGCTAAACTTCACAATATGGATCAGTGGCATTCCAATCAAAATGCTAGGCATTGCTGGTGTTATTAATGCAATGGAAGCTCGGCGCAGAGGCCATGCTTCCAAGCTCTGTATAGAAGCTCTTCAGCGTGGCCTGGATCGCGGTT
>JAEUQL010000392.1 GCA_016789295.1 Blastocatellia bacterium
TTCTGATGACATAGGTCACCTGCTAGTCACTGGTCAAGTACAGAATGTTGGAGATGGTGACGCAATATTTGTAAATGTAACTATTAGAGCATTTGGACAAGGTGGACGATTGTTAGAAACTCAGTCTACTTTTGTTAATGGTTTTTCTGGAATTACTTCTACAGGACTTTTTATCAATACAACACTTCCGCGAGGACGTGCTGCAAGTTTCCAGAAAGATTTTGCAATAGCTTTCTTGGGAGATACTCAACGAGTGGAGTTTTCTATTACATTTATGGCCGATCAAGTCAATGCTCCACGAGCCAATCTTGCAGTTACATCACTAACTAGAGTGATAAATGCTGCAGGTGGTTCTGACTACATGGCTCGTGTAAGGAATACAGGCACAGTTGCAGCACGTGGTCCACAGGTCATAATAGATGGGTTTAATCGTGGTAATCAGCTTTTCAATGTTGTTATTGCAGGCAATGGAGATCTCAACGATGCTCTGCAACCAAACCAAGAAAGAGTCTTTATGGCTAGCGATGTTCTAGATTTTGACCAGACTCGCGTCAATGATGCTCACGCCATCTGGATAGATGCTGGTGCTTCAACGATAACTGATCCTGCTTTACTCGAACTTAAAGGCAAAGCCTTTGAGGAGAAGAGAAATGAACTTATAGAGATGCAGAAACTCACCCATAAATTCATACTCAAGATCTCAAAGAGTTCTGATAAGTAGATGCTGGAGAAAAGCTGGGTAACTTTTACCCAGCTTTAGAAAATAGAGCTTGACACAAAAGAGATCGACAAGTACTATAGGGCTTTCGCTTGAACATAACTCTAGATATTTTCTATATGCGCCTAGCTCTTGAAGCTGCAAAAGACGCGCTCTTTTTTGATGAAGTTCCAATAGGCGCAGTAGTGGTCTTTGAAAGTCAGATAGTTGCAACAGGTTTCAACCGTACTCGAATAGATCTCGACCCAAGCGCACACGCCGAAGTTGTTGCTATAAGAGAAGCAGCAAAAAAGACAGGAAATTACAGACTTACTGGAATGTCGCTTTATACAACTATAGAACCCTGCGCAATGTGTGCAGGGTTGATTGTATGGGCAAGGCTAAAAAGATTGGTCTATGGTGCTAGAGATGCAAAATCAGGAGCTGTAGACTCTATCTTTCAGGTCTGCACAAATCCAGTTCTTAATCATAGAGTTGAAGTGACTTCTGGAGTACTTGAAATTGAGTGCAGGGCATTGATACAGAGTTTTTTTAGAGATAAAAGAGCTATGTCTTGATGTATATATAACCCTAGACTTTTCTATATCTCTACTACAAAGTCTGGTCTCAAAACCAGAGATAGTCTTAGGAGAGGTAGTCTAATGGTAAGGCACCGGTTTCGAAAACCGGCGCGCAGAAATGCGCTTGGGGGTTCGAGTCCCCCTCTCTCCGTAGCAAGCAGTTTTAATATGTTGGCCTGTTTACAACGCTTAAGAGAGAAGTTTGTAGACTGTTAATACCATCAATATAAGTAGATCCGACTTATTGGAGAGGTGGGTGAGCGGTTGAAACCACACGCTTGGAAGGCGTGCATACGGGAAACCGTATCGCGGGTTCGAATCCCGCCCTCTCCGTCACAAGCTTAAAACTTTTCTCCAAAAAGAGCTTGCATACTAAAAATTTTTTTATATAATGCTGACTTTCATTTGGTTGTTTTCATAAATGATTTGATTTAGCAGTCTAGGACTGCTTGGTCAGGTTCCGGCGCGGTACAACTGTGAAACGTAAACCCCGCCAGGGAGGGAACTCAGCAACGGTAGCGCGTAGCGGTGTGTTGCTGCTCAACCGGGGCCTGATCAAGCAGTCCTTGTTGCTTTTATGCGACGCTTTCTTAATTATGTCCTACCAAGTTATTGCAAGAAAGTGGCGACCACAGCAGTTTTCAGAAGTTACTGGCCAGGAAGCCATCACTAGAACTCTTCAGAATGCAATCAGACTAGAAAGGCTGCATCACGCCTATCTCTTCTCTGGTTCTCGTGGTTGTGGGAAAACAACTACAGCTAGAATCCTTGCTAAAGCAATAAACTGTATTAAAGGCATTACACCAGAGCCGTGCAGCGAGTGTGCCTCGTGCTTGGAGATATCTAGTGGTAGTTCTATAGACGTGCTTGAAATAGACGCTGCTTCAAACACAGGTGTTGACAACATACGCGATCTGATTATTAACACAATCGCCATTAATCCTGCCCGTGATCGTGCAAAGGTTTTTATCATTGATGAAGTTCATATGCTCTCGATAAGTGCCTTTAATGCACTTCTAAAGACTTTAGAGGAGCCTCCTCCTCACGCAGTCTTTATTTTAGCTACTACAGAACTTCACAAAGTTCCACAAACAATAGTTTCACGTTGTCAACAGTTTGAGTTTAGGACTATAGCTGCAGAATCTATAGTCAAAAGACTACGCCTGATTGCAGATGCAGAACAGATAACTATAACCAATAAAGCACTATTTGAGATTGCTCTTGCTGGACAAGGAAGCATGCGCGATGCTCAATCGGCCTTTGATCAAGTTATCAGCTTTGCAGGTAGCTCTGTGAAAGATGATGATGTAGCAAAAGCTCTCGGCATAATAAATCAACAAACAATTCTCAACTTTACAGTTGCCATAGCCGATGCAGACAAAAAAGCTATAATCTCGCTTGTAGCAGAACTTGCAGCTAGTGGGTATGACTTGAGGCAGTTTAGTAGAGATCTGATGTCACACTTTAGAAATCTACTGATATTAAAAACCGTAGGCTATGACAAAGAGCTTATCTCTATAATTGAAAGTGAAGTAGATAAATATCAGGCACTTGCTGATAAGTTTTCTGCTGAAGACTTGATCAGGTTTTTCAACACATTGACAGAGATAGAGCAGGATATGAGACTTTCTGTTCAACCAAAGTTTCAACTAGAAATAGGCTTGCTAAAGTTAGCCCATTTTACTCGTCTGGCTTCAATAGATGAGATATTAGAACGTCTTGCTCAGCTTGAAGAGAAGATCAGAAGCGGTGGAACAGAGCCTTTATCTTCTCCTTCTATTACTAGACCAACTCTAAAAAATAGGCCAACTCCACCACCTACAACAAAAAAAGCTTCTGAAATTGCTACACCTACTGTTACAAAAAATTCTGAACCTCCTTCTACAATGGAACAATTCAGAGAGGTTAAAATAGCAGAGGTCGTTGAATTTGTTGAACCACCACCAGATAGAGAATATGAACAGGATCTGGAAGTAGTAGACAGTAGAGCTTTTTCAGCTCAAGCCGATAGTACAGTTAGCGTGACTCCTAGCTTAGAGGGACTGTTAGCACAAATTGCTTCAGAGATGGAAAGAAGAGGTGCAAGCCCACTGCTCATCATAGCTTTGGAAAAAGCTCTTGAAGCAAAATTAGAAGAAAGTTTGCTTACTCTGCGCTATGAAGAAAAGTCGAGTGAGTCTTATAACAAAGTCAAAAACAACTTTAATCTGGTTTTAGAGACAGTTCGTCAACTTTTTGGTTCCAGCACAAAGCTAAATCTACTTCTCGGTCAAGCCAGTTTTTCAAACACAGATACTGCAAAGGAGACTAGAAGAGCTTCTGCTGTAACAACAAACCCAACTGACGATATGCGCCAAAAAGCAGAGTCGGACGCAACCGTACAGCTTATTCTTAAAAAGTTCAAAGGTTCTTTGACACAGGTCAATAAACGAGTAGACAATCAGTAACAGAAATCTATATTAGGAGAATTTTATGAAGATTCCAGGATTTGATCCAAGACAGATGCAGAAGATGATGCAAGAAGCACAGAAACAGCAAGACGATATGCAGAAGAAGCTGAAAGAGATAAAGGTTGATGCTTCTGTAGGTGGTGGTATAGTAAGTGTTGTTATGTCAGGTGCAAAAGATATGCTATCTATAAAGATAGATCCAGATGCTGTCAAAGATGGTGATGTCGAGATGCTTCAAGACTTGATAGTTGCAGCAGTTAATGAAGCAAGCAGGAAAGCAGACGAAAAGGGTCAAGAAGTTGTCAGAACACAACTTGGCGGACTCTTTGGTGGACTTGGCGGTTTATTTTAAGAGATCCAGACTATGCTTGATTACGCTGAACCAGTAGCAAGACTTATTGACGAATTGAAGAGGCTTCCAGGCATTGGCCACAAGTCGGCTCAGCGCATTGCTTTTCACATTCTTAACACATCTCAAGATGACGTTGACAGGTTTGTAACAGCAGTTAAAGAGGTTAAGGAGAAGATAGTATTCTGCTCTGTTTGCAACAACACAACTGACATA
>JAEUQL010000393.1:0-272 GCA_016789295.1 Blastocatellia bacterium
ATTGCAAACGTCAAGCAGCTTTTTTGTCTTTTTCTTGCTGCACATTTACTTGAGAAGATTCTGGCCATTTTTCTTCTATATCTATCTTTACTTTTCTCTCTTTGCCACACTCGTAGCAAGTCATGTAATATCTTCCATTGGCTCGCTTTCTTGGTGGCCCCCAGTAGTGTTTATGAAATAGATCAAAAAACATAGTTTCTACTCCTTACACCGAACAACTGCCCCAAAAGGGCTAGGCGGCAGGTGCGGTCGGTGGGGTGGGGGGGGGGGGG
>JAEUQL010000393.1:282-4288 GCA_016789295.1 Blastocatellia bacterium
AGACTATCAAGATAGTTTTTATTTAAGAAACATAGGTATAAACATACCTAATTTCCATTTTTTTGGATATTTTGTATCTTTATATGGTGATTTCTCATTTAAAGTAATTATTCGGAAGCAATAAAAATTTACCACCATAGACCAAGATGGTTACAGTATTTCCGTCATAGTGACAAAAAAGTTACTGCTTAAACAAATACTATTTGATAGCCTCGCGCAGTTGATCGACAAGTTCTATAGCAGAAGTAAAGCGTTGTTCTGGCCGTTTAGAGAGTGCGCACATAATAAGAGCTTCAACCCCGGCAGGTAGATTGGGGCAGAACTCTTTGAGAGATGGTGGAGTCTCTTTTATCTGTTTCAGCATCATTTTTGATGGGGTGTCAGCTTCAAATGGAAGTTGTCCTGTGATCATTTCAAAGAGTAAGACTCCAAGACTATATATATCTGCACGATTGTCGAGGTGTTCTCCCAAGCA
Organism: Blastocatellia bacterium; assembly: GCA_016789295.1. Classification (GTDB taxonomy): domain Bacteria; phylum Acidobacteriota; class Blastocatellia; order Chloracidobacteriales; family JADJPF01; genus JAEUQL01. The sequence continues at coordinate 758 of JAEUQL010000393.1, forward strand.
GTGTTCTGGAGCCATATATGCTGGTGTTCCAAAGACCATTCCAGGTTCGGTCTGTATAAAACCTTTTCGCTCTTCTTTATTCTTTGCAATACCAAAATCTATTAATTTTACTGCCTCGCTGCCATCTTCCATGGTATGAAGAATTATATTGGCTGGTTTTAGATCACGGTGTATGATGCCGCTTGCGTGAGCAACGCTTAAGGCAGAACAGACAGGACCTATAATTCTGACAGCACGTTGCAGAGTCAACCTACCTACTCTTTGCAGTTCTTCAAAAAGGGTAACGCCCTTAAGAAGCTCTGTTACAATGAACGGAACTCCTTCTTCACTGAAATCAAAATCGTATATAGTCAGAACGCTTGGGTGTTTGATTGATGCTGTTGTAGAAGCTTCTAGGTGAAATCTTTTGGATTTTGCAGGATCTGCAGCAAATTCAGGAAACAGCATTTTTAGTGCCACTTTATCACCTACCAACAAACGTTCGCACTTGAAGACATTTGCAGCTCCACCTCTGGCAATAAGCTCGACCAGTTTATACTTTGCCCTAATGACAGAACCTACCATATCAAGATGCTGCTTGCGTTCTCCATATCCAACAGTTTTAGGGCTTTGCGGCTGCAAAACTTCCCTTTCAGATGAAAGGTGGTACATAGACAAAGTATCAATAGATCTTTGCAGTTGAGTCTCTAAAGTATCTTCTTCTCTCTCCTCAGAGCCAGTTTCTTTATATTCAAAATTAGAATTTGTCATATAGCAGCACCTAAAATATCAACTTGGGTATTTCTAATGCTTCCACAGTATAAAACAGCAACTATTAAACCAGAAATGCTCGCGGCACTGGCTCTTCTTTAAGCATGTGGCGTAAGGTAGCAGTACGACGTGCATTCTTGGTAACAGTCAATCCTAGTAGCTTCATCAAGCTCGCCTCAGATGCACGTGGCAATAGACTTGTACAAGCAGCAATTGAAACAGCTTCCCGTTCTATAACAAACCGAAGAATATCTGTCTGATTGGAAAGGCTTCCTACTGCATGTTCTCTTGCAATTTTTGTAATATCTACTGGCTCTTCTGGTTTGGTTAGTAAACCATAGCTGCCTAATCTTTTAACAAGCTCATCCCGAAACTGTTCGTGCTCTTTGAGAAATCTACTAACAAATTTTAGGCTTTCGCCTTGAAGCTTCGTAACAAGGTTGGAATATACTGCAATTGTTATATTCTCTGTTGGCAAAATTATGTTTATCAGTGCAGCATCACGAGATTCACTCTTCTGCCAAGCTGTCTCTAACTGATAGATGTCTGTAGGGACAGAAAAAGAGTCTTTACCTTTGTAAAGTGCCCAAGCTGCTTCGTGCATTGCCTCATCGGCCATTATTAATACAAGATATTTGACTAAGTCCCTATTCTTGAAAGCAGGTATAAGGCTGTAATGTATATCAGCACCTAGTTTTTCAAAGCTTGACAGAAAAAATATAGCTTCATCTTCATTTTTAGGTACAGGAAGTGAAAACTGTTTGGCAAGTTTTTCGATATTCAAACCTTTTTCGGCTTCTATAACTTTTCCTCCAAGCCTCTTTATGCCTGCTACAATAGCATCTCTGTGTTCTTCGTGATGTAATCTGTAACGTTCTTTTTTACCAAGAAAGCCTTCCAGACCTTTGTACGCAGCTATTAGACAGTACTCATAAACTAGTGCTGTACTTAATAGGTTAAGGTCGTTTGTGTTGTCATTTTTATCTGTTTTTGGTCTTGGTATAACTACTTTAGTCTGTAGATAGATAGGTGAAGGCAAGAGCATAAGCGAAAGGATTAGCACAAAAGCTATTTTTTCCATAACCAACCCGTGACGATATTTTGTGAGAGGTAGAGAGAGTTTAGTAAAAAACCACTCTTTTTTCAAAGAAGAAGAAAAGGATAGGCTGGATTTTTATCTATTTTTTAGGAGATAACTTAAGGATTTTGACTGAAAAGCGGTGGGATGAAACTTTTTCTCCCACCACTTTTGAAACAACTTGAAACTACTTGACGAAAGCTGTTGGTGCTGGATCTTCGCCGAGTGCTGAGCGAAGCAGTGCTGTGTGGATTGCTTCATCGGCCATGATGGATGCTGCAACCTGAGCAATATTTCTGTCGGCAATCTTTGGAAGTACTCCGTAGTATGCTGATGTTGCCTGTGCTTCGAGCTTGGCTGCGAGCTTGAGAACGTCTGTTGCGGCCTTCAGTTCTTTGACGCCTACACCTTCTGCAATCTTGGCTACATCGTAGCTTGATTTTGCTTCCTCTGGCTTGCCACCTAGCTTCTTGACTGTAGCTGCCAAACCATCACGGTGCTCTTCGTGTTGCTTCAAGAACTTGACTGCTACATTGAGTACATCACCGCTGAGTAGACCTGCACCTGCTTTGTAAGCAGCAATTGCTTGGTGCTCTAGTCCTAGAGCGATGTTGAGAATCTTGACATCATTCTCTTTGTCATCGGCTGATACGCTTGGGCTAAGGCTTACAAGGGCTGCACCTGAAATTCCTGCTAGGGCTGCGGCCTTGAAGAAATCACGGCGTGACTTTACATCGAGCATTTCAAAGAAGTTTTTCTTGTTAGCGGACATTATTCCTCCTTCAATTCTGCCTTGATCTAAAGATCTTAAGGCTCCTGTCTATTCTGAGTGTTTTTAGTAATTTGCAGACTATCTGCTTGAATCTGTTTCTATTCTACGCAAGGCTTATCCAATTGGATTGCCCCCCTTTGAAAATAGTTCCTGCATTAAAACATCCTTCTGGGGTATCTAGCCAACCAGTATAAGATTGCTTAAACGCTTCTGACATATGCTGCCTGTAATATCTCTTTATCAGGATTTTTGATTCAAAGGGATTAAAAATGAATTAGAACGGCGGCTATTATATACCAAAATAGTCTGTCGTAAAGTAGATTCTTCCGATTCCGGTAACTTATACACGTGGTCTTTAGCCTTTTCTCAAAATATAGACATCTTCTACATTTATCTGTGTTCTTTTTATACCATTCCACTCGTTGATCTCCAATCTGCCAAGTACTGCAATATTGCTACCTATCTTGAATCTTTCCATAAACTCACCTCTGTGCCACCATATTGCATCAAGTACAGGACCTCTTGCTGAAAGGCGCATTCTTAAATGCTTTCCTCCTACAATACGCATCTCAACAACTTTTCCTCTGATTACATAGAGAGGCTTTGGGTTTTCTATCCCATGAGGCTCTAACCTGGAAAGATCTTTTATCAGGTCAAAAGTGACATCATTAGGTGTTAACTCTGCTTCGAAGATCCTTACAGGAACAAGGTCAGTATTACTAAAAGCTGCTGCCGCATATCTGTTTATCCGCTCTCGAAGAAGATCCAGCTTTGTGGCTGGAAGTGTAAAACCGGCAGCAGCAGCATGGCCACCAAACTTGAACAGTAGATCGGGCGACACGGCTTCAAGTGCTTTTACAATGTCGAAATTTTTAACACTCCTTGCAGAACCATGAGCAAGGCCGTTTCTTATAGAACAGACCAGTGCAGG
>JAEUQL010000394.1:0-4024 GCA_016789295.1 Blastocatellia bacterium
AGAGTGAACTTTCACACGATCAAGGAGACAGCAACAGGTTGTACAAAACTGGAGCGACAGCAGCTCTACCAGCAGGACTAGCAGATGCTTGGGCTTCGCAATCTGAAAAAACTGAAGATGCTGAAGAAGGAGCAGTAAATAGTTCCAGTGCTTTCTATAAGGCAAGTTCTGTTAGTAGGCTTGTCGATCCAGAAATGGAAGAGACTATAGATGAGGTAAAGGCTGATCCTTCCCTGCTTGAGGCTGATACAGTTTCTGCACCAGCACTGTTTGCAGGCAACTTGGACGATTTTGGCTCTGTAATGGAAAAAACAGAAGAAGTTCCTGTACTCACAGAAGTATTTGAGACAGAAGAAAGAACAGAAGAGGTTCCTATACTAAGAATGGCTCGTGAGAAACAAGAAGAGCTAGAAAGAGCAGTAAAAGCAGAAGATAAGGTTCCGGTTGTAACCTCGGCTATTGGTAATACTTCTGCAGCAGAGAAGAATGTTCTTGCACGCGCAAATCCAATGCCTGCAGTAGCTTCAGTACCAGTTCAGAGTTTTGCACCTGTGGAAACTCCAAAGTCCTTTACTGGAGCTTTACAAGGCTTGCAGGTGGAGCGTGCTTCACAAATAGAGAGAGTAGTTTTAATTGTGTCGGTAGTTACAGCAGTATTAGGGCTTGTTATTTTGATCTGGTTCTGGCTAATCCGCCCCAACACGGTCTCTTTCAACTTTAGAGCCGAAAGCAGCATTAGAGAAAATTATAAGAAATTGATCTGAAAACATTGGTCTCTTGAGACCTACATCGTTTTGAGTTATAAAATTTTACACGCTCACTATAATTCTTAAATAAAAAGAGAAAAGTGATGAAAAGTAGAGTTCAGAAGTTTTTTGTTATTCTCGTAATCTTTACATTTACAGGTTTTTTGCCTTTCTCGGCTGAGGCTCAGCTTGGGCGAACAAAGAAGACGCCAGAAAACAAGGAGAAGCCCACCTCTGGCAGTGAAAAAAAGCCAACTCCTCCTTCTGAGCCAACTACTACATCAACCCCGAAGGGGGGAGGTAATAAAAGAAAACCGACGAAACCTGTTGTTTCCAAAAGTGCAGTTCCAAAAGGTCAACCATTGGAATTTTATGTAACCCAAGGCTCAAAATTCTTGGACAATGGGGACTACAAGTTAGCTTCCCTCTATTTGGAAGAAGGTAAAAAGCGCAATGACAAAAAAGCGACTCCAGAACTGCTGGATGTTTTAGAGAAGCAGCTACAGGTTTCTAAACTACACCTTCAGATAGAGGAGCTTGCAGACAGAGACGATGAGAAAGTTATAGATCTTTACAGAGAGATATTGAAGTTAAAACCGAGCGATCAGAAGTCTTCAGATGAACTAACCGCTATCTACAAACGAGCTGGAGAGAAGGCTTTTGAAAGTAAAAACTATGCAAAGGCTTTAGATCTCTTTAAAGAACTTCTTAAAGCTGCTCCAGACAAAGAAGTGGAGAAGAAGATAGTGGTTTCACTTCTTGCAGTTGGTGAACAGCAGTTGAAGGCAGGTAATGAAGAGGCTGCATACAAGACCTTTAAGGAGGTTACTTCATTTGAGCCGAAAAATAGCCGTGCTATTGAAGTTATCAAAGATGTAGAACTCAAAGCAGATTTGAAGTTTGCAGAGAATAAACTCTCTTCGGGTGCTTACGAAGATGCCCTTAAAAAATTCCAGGAAGTGCTCTCAATATCACCCAATAATGAACAAGCCAAAAAAGGTCTACAGCTTGCGCAAGGTAATTACCAAAAACAGAAAGCTGATCAGTTTTATGTCAACAGAAAGTATATTGATGCTGAGAGAGAGTACAAAGAGGCACTAGAAATACTCAAAGAAGATGAGCATATAAGGGGTAGACTTCAAGAACTGGATCTACGCCTTGGCTCTCCACTCCCATTAAAAGGGAAGATCGCTTGGAAGGGCAAGGTGTCAAAGCCTGTCAAAATTACCATCAAGGGTAGAAACCTTGATTATGATGTAGAAGGTGTTGAAGGAAAACTTACAGACAAGCTGCCAGATGTGAGCTACACCATAAAGCGCATAAAGAAGCTTTCGGGTGAATCTATGCCACGCATCCTTGAGAACCCAACTTCTGCTAATGGCTATGCTACAGTAGTTGCTATTGATTCTAAAAAAGAAGAAGATGCAGCTTTTGAAATCGAGTGGGAGTTGAAAAGACAAGGAAAGCTTGCTTGGAGCGGCAAAGTTTCAGGAAGGACGCTTTTACGTGTCCAAGGTCCATTTGTGGATCTAGAACAGATCAGCGGCACAGCAGCAGAAGATGTTAAGTTTCAGATAGACGGACTTCCACACCAAGATTCCAGCGTCAAAGTAAGAAAATTGAGTGGTAAACCAGAGGTCAGAGTTGTGGAAGCTCCTTCTCAAGCAAACCTCTATATAGCAACGCTTGCAATAGAGTCTTCTTCTGAAGAACTTGAGACTATTGCTTTTGAGATGGAGTGGTTAATAAAATAGCAGTCCAAAAAACAGTTGTTGAGGTATCGAGCATATCAGAAGAGCAAGCTCAAGCAAGCTTGCTCTTTATTTCTAAGAATCTATTTCGGTGAGAATAGCTTTAGGGAGAGAAAAATGTTTGACGATAAGTTTCAGCCTTTCAAAGCTGGTGATTGGCTAACAAGGCAATCTCAGCCCACAACAAAGTCAAGTGAGAAGCAAGAGGAGATAAAGTTTGAAAAAACTTACCCTCTTTTTCAAAAGTATCTCAACCAACAGAATTTTAATGAGATCTTCCAAAAGTGCGAGAAAAGCTGTATAGAGCTTGACAGACTCGTCAGAACTGCAGGCAAAGAGCAATCTCAGCAGGCACAATCGGCCATAAATGCTTATGGTAGGGCAATGCAGCTTGCAGTAGAGCTACTTGAACTGAAAAGAAAACTCCGATCCCGGTAGTTCCTGCAAAAGATTCTTCCAGAAATTGATTATTCTCAGAGCAACTTTTAATAGCCCTTTCCGATAATAAGGGGGAAATTTAAGCCCAAAAATTTTAGGCATATTTGTTAGGAGGGATATTAAAATGGCTATTCAAGGACTAGGAAATAATTTCTTTGATCTGAGCAGTATACGTTCAATCGCTGGTGGTAGTGCAGCCCGTACAGGTGGTTCTTTCGATCTAGGAGGCAATGCAGGTGTTTCGAACAATCTAGGACAAGGCGATCTTGGTCTTGGTAATGTTGCTTCAAGCGATACTACAACCGAGGGTGCTCTCAATTCAGTAGCTGGCGAGAGTGCCATCCAGGCACAGTTCAGAAACCAGTTGGCTCTGATAAACCTTCAAGAGCGTATTCAGAACCAGTCACGTACAGTTGAAATTTTGACAAACGTTCTCAAGTCACGCCATGACGCATCAATGGCAGCAGCAAGAAACGTCAAATAGTTGACGGTTAACTAAAGCAAAAGTTGGAGGAAATATCCAGTGAAGCAGTTTGTAGACGTCTCCCAAACCGAAATCGATTTCCTAATGGAAGCAGGTTTTATCTACAGAGACGCAGGGAAGTACCAAGAAGCTACAGATATCTTCAAAGGAGTAATGGTTTTAAGACCAGACTCGGAGATTCCAGAAGTAGCCATCGGAACAATTCTCTTTGTAGAAGGCAAAATAGATGCCTCTGTAGACACATACAATGCTGCACTGGAGAAGAACCCAGAGAGTGCTTACGCTCATGCTCACTTGGGCGAGGCACTCTTTATGAAGAAGGATTTTTACGAAGCTCGGCAGAATCTGGAACGTGCTATGGAACTTGATCCCGAAGGCTCTTTTGGAAAAATGGCGAGTGCCATACTTGAAATGATTCCGTAGTATTTGCCTTATTGTTTAACTTTCTCATTTGAAGGAAGCAGGCTATGAAGATAGATAGATTTAACATACCAAATTATGACTCACCTGGTGAGACAAAGAATATAAAGAGCGATCAGGTAGCTTCTAATAAATTTCAAGCTATCGTTGAGAGTCCAGATTTGAAAGATCTTTCAGGTAAAAAG
>JAEUQL010000394.1:4034-4277 GCA_016789295.1 Blastocatellia bacterium
AATCTGGGCTGGTATCTATAGCTAAATCGACCGATTTTAATAGCCCTGCTGCATCGAATAGTGCCATAGAAAAAGCAGCACGACTGATAGTAGGGAACGTGATTGGTTCAGGTCTGGCTTCCAAACTGGATCAAGAAAAGATGATGAATGCTATTACTAGTTTTGTTGAAAATGATCCAGTCGTTGGTCAAAAGCTTCGCGGCTTGCTAGAACGCCTAGCTTAAACAGTTTCTTCTTAAGATA
>JAEUQL010000395.1 GCA_016789295.1 Blastocatellia bacterium
AATATTTTTCTACATTTTTTTAATACAACTCAGACTAGGAGTCAAAGCCAGCCTCACTGGTACTCTGGTACTAATAGTTTCAGATCACATACTTCATCATCTGACTTGGCTTGGCTGGTTGGGAGGTTTGATGTGGCTCCCACTGGTTCTGACGTTTGCAGATAGAGCAATAAATTCAAAACGTATAACCCCATCTCTTTGGGCAGGTATTTTTCTAGCACTTCAGTTCTACAATGGATTTATTCCTATAACTGTCTACTTTTTGGCAGTAGTTGCTGCCTACTATCTCTTAGCCCCTTTTCTGGTTACAGGTGAGAGGAGGCTCTCTGTTCTGAAAATGCCTCTTCTGCAACTGACCATCACACTTCTGGTAGGCTTTGGCCTTTCTGCCGTTGTCTGGATGCCAATATCTGAGCTTCTTAGCTTTTCAAACAGAAAGATAGTGCCTACAGAACTAGACTATATATGGCTACCACCCTGGCATTTACTAACCATTTTATTTCCAAGGAGTTATGGAGAAGCTTTTGAGCCGAAATACTTGAAGATGTTTGTTGAGATGGGAGTCTCTCAAGACCGTAGTATCTATTTGGGAATAGCTACACTTACACTTCTTCCGGCTGCACTCTGGAAAGTCAAAGACCGTAAAGTCTACCTTTTTGCTTTTCTGCTAGTTGCAGCAATTGTTGTTGCTACTTGTCCACCAATTTATGTACACATAACAAAATATCTTCCAGTACTAAAAACTATTAGGGCAATTACAAGAGTTAGTATTGTCTATACTTTTGCAGGTGCAGTCCTGGCTGCATATGGAATGGAAAAGATATTAGAACTTAGTAAAGAAGATCTTCTTTCTTTCTTAAAAACAGGACAAAAACTCTATTCTGTCTTTCTTTTAACTATTTTACTTGCTGTAGCAGTTTTTACACTTGTTGCTAGATTTATTCCACAAGATTTTGATAATGGTAACCGCTTGAGAAGATGGAGCTTGAAAATAGTACTTCCACTTGTCGATCAGTTTCACTTCTCGCTAAAGAACTTTGACTTACTAGTCCCTTTATCCATAGTCACCACCTTGATAATAATATTCTGGTACTGTAGAAGTTATTTCACAAATTCTACAAAGGGCATACTTTTCTATCTGTTAACAACAGTTATGTCTTGTGAATTGCTGTGGCATACCAGTCAGTATAACCCTACTTTTCAAAGCGATCTTGTATACAGAAAGACTAGCACAACAGAGTTTTTAAGAGAGAATCTTAAAAATTATCGAGTTTTGGTCGCTCCTGCCGAGTTTAGCAGTAAAGCAGGGGCAAAGAAAGGAAAAGAGATAATTGCTCCACCTAACACACTTGTCCCTTATAAAATTGCAACTATATCAGGAAAAAATCAACTCTATCCAAAGTGGTATAGAGAGTTCACTTCGTGCATTGAAGAACAGAAAGAGTTAAGTCATATAGTTTTTGATAAAACCAGTTCTCCATTTTATAAGTTGCTAGGTGTGAAGTTTTTGATGACTAGAGAGGGCTATAAGATAGAAGATCGAGATTACCAGAGAGCTTACAATGGTGAAGGAGTAGCCGTTTATGAAAATATTGGTGTAATGACACGAGCTTTCTTTGCAAAAGATGTTTTGGTAAGTACAGATTCTGAGCATAGCCTCAAGCTTATGAAATCTTCTAACTTTGACCCTACAAAACAGGTTGTTGTTGAAATGCAATCCTCAATTAAGATAGATCCTATAGACCAGAATGATAGAGTTGAGGTTAAAGAGTATAAGAATAACCAAGTGCTGGTTGAGACATCAAGCAGTGGCCGCCGCCTGCTTGTACTTACAGACATGTATTATCCTGGATGGAAGGTAGAGATAGATGGAGTAAGCAGTGAGTTATTGCGTGCAGATCGTGCATTACGTGCAGTGATAGTTGAATCTGGGCGTCACAGTATAAAGTTTCTGTTTTGGCCAACCCCTTTTGTTAGAGGAATTATTGTCAGTATCACAACACTACTACTAACTCTATTTCTACTGATTTGGACTATTAAGAAAGAGAGGTAAAGAAGCTATTTACGAGAAATTGAAAACCACCTTTAAGCACATACTTGTCTTTGGATTAAGTGGAGTGGTCAATCGCGCCTTGAGTATACTACTCATTCCTCTTTACACGCGCTACATTGTGCCACGCGAGTATGGAGCACTCGCCTTAATGATGATCGTTTTATCAACTATTCCCCTTATTCTTAGAATGGGACTAGGTAATGCATTACTACGCTCTTGGTATGAATATGAAGAGAGTAAAAGACCAAAGCTTGTAGGGACAGTACTAATATTTCTACTGTTAACATCTATTCCAGTACTTTCAGTTCTGGCATTTTTTGCACCATATTTTTCACAACTTCTTTTTGAAAATAGTAACTATATATTCCATCTTCGTATTATTTGCTTGATCGCATTTTTAGAAGTAGTAAATGTTATTCCCGATACCCTGATGAGGGTGAGGAATGCTTCTGTAGAGTACTCATCAGCACAAACAATAGGCTTTTTAACACAACTTATCTTAATAATCGTGTTGATTAAGTTCTTCAACTTTGGTATTCGTGCAATACTGATAGGCAATCTTATTGGTTCATTGATCGAGAATACAATTATGATAGGGCTAACTTGGAGGCAAGTTAGTTTAGGTTTTGACAAAATAGAGCTTAGAAAAATGCTTGCATTTGGCTCACCTATAATATTTGGAAGGCTTGCTGCTGTCTGCTTTCAATATATCGACCGATTCTTTCTTGAACATTATGTAAACCTACGTGTTGTAGGACTTTATGCATTGGGTAATCAACTTTCTACACCTATAACATTACTTGTAACTACGCCATTCAGTATGATCTGGGCAAATATGCAGTTTTCAACTATGAAGGACAAGGATGCAGAAGAGTACTACTCGCGTATGCTGACATACGTTCTGCTTGCTGCATCAATACTTGCAATGCCTGTAGTTGTGCTGGTTGAGGATGTACTCAGAATCTTTGCACCAATGAAATATTGGGAGACAGCAACAGTAGTTCCGTGGCTTGTTTTTGGTGCAGTGTTGGATGCGGTAATACCAACACTAAACGTAGGAATAAATATTAAGCGTAAAAACTTGACAAATCCGTTAATTGTTATAATGTCAGCACTTGTAAATGTAGGGTTAAACTTTCTCTTGATCCCTCACTACTCAATGCTAGGTGCAGCAATAGCAACTGCTGCTTCTTATGTCTTTATGGCTTTCTTGAGATACTATATCTCGAACTACTACATGCCTATCAGATACGAATGGCGACGAGTTTTGAAGATTGTTTTTGTAAGTTTTCTTCTTTTTGGTTTGAGCAGATATGTTGTAATTGAGCGTCCCATCTACTCCTTTTTGGCAAAATTTCCATTTGCAATTGCACTCCCATTTACACTCTACCTGATAGGATTTTATGATTCAAAAGAGCTTGCAAAAGCTAGTGAGCTAATTAAAAAACTTCCACTCTATCTATCCCAGCCAAAATCTCTACCCAAAAATTCATAGAGCTTCTGGTTGTGTGGGCGGAAATAGTCTACAAGCCTTGATTTAATTTTAGGCTCCATCTTTGAATAGCTGCCTTTGTTGTAGTTATTTGTATCTTCAAGTTGCCAGGATGGAAGTTTGAGAAATTTTATTATTTCAGCTACTACCAAAGGAGGTTTCTCAAAAAAATCCTCACTCTTGATTACCAAAAACTGTTCCAGAGGAAAATATTTTGTCCAGTGTAGTAATTGGTCTATGTAAACACCTCTTGACAGATAAGTGTGATGTTGATGGCTAAAACTGTAGTAGTTTAAGTCTCTTCTCATCTTCTCGATTTCACCTTCGAGTCTTTCGGGTTCTTTGTCTAAAGCTTCTTCAAAGGAAAGTTTTTCTGTTCCTTTACGAATTTCGTGGTTGTAGTGTGAGTATGCCCGATCAACAGGGTTGCGAAGTAGAAGAATGAACTTTGCGTTTGGTAGATACTTTGCGATTCTCTCTGGTGCAAGTGGGTGAAAAATGTAGTAAGGAGTTCCTTCACCAGTCTGAAAAGGCTGCCTCTGTACCTCTTTGACATAAAATTTGTAAAGAGAAGAAGGGAAATGGGTTCTGTACCAAGTAAGCCCTTTGTTGAAATTGTTGTCAAAGAAGTGCATCTGTTTTTCTGCTGGACTTGCAATGTTAGGGTGTGCAATTAGATAATGATAAAGCGATGTTGTCCCACACTTC
>JAEUQL010000396.1 GCA_016789295.1 Blastocatellia bacterium
TGGTTATCGATTGCTGTAGAGTATATTTTTCATCTAGCCTGGTACTGCCTGGCAATGTGTAGATAAGTAGCTGGTTATCAACAGGACATTTATCCAGTTCATCGTCATAGCAGTATTTGCATTTAAGGCATTCTTTCATATTCCAAAACTCATAGCTATGATCTAACTTTTTCTAAAGCTACGCTCTCGGTTGTTTTATTTGTAAGTGGCTTCTTACCTAGAAGCTTGTTAAGGATAACTATATTAATGCTGTAAGTTGCATCAACGCCTGCAAAACTCAACTCTCTTGAAAGTGTCTCACCTGGAACTAGTGGTGCGTCAGAAGCATAATATCCAACATTTACTACTATATCGTCGCGCAAATAGCCAAGTTTGTTGCATTGATGTAACTTTCTTACATAAGGTATACCTTCCATTTCTAGACCAAGTATCTTCCACTTTTCTTTGTATTCACTGAGCATGGTATTGTTTTGCAGAACAGTTCCTAGCACTGTAAGCATTGGGCCACTGGTATATATGCGGCTATGGAGAGTAACTTTAGAAAAGTCTTCTGGAGTGAGTTGATTACCATTTGGAAAGTCATAAATATCATTTCTTCCTTGTTGTAGCAGGTATGAAGGGATCATTATTCCGCCACGTTCCCCAACCACAGTTCCAGCCTTTCCCATAATTGAAAAACTGTGTATTCTTTTTCGAAAGCTCATTATCAGTTCTTCAATTATAGTTCCAGCCTGTTCTCCAAAAGCATAGTCAAAATTGATGATTATAGGTCTTTCCTTTTGCAACCTCTCTTCGTCAATCTCCATGCGAGGATCTATCAGTTCTAAGTCTATCTTTTCAAGATCTATTACTTGACAATCAATACCTACCATAAATATGTCTGGTAGTACTGTAATACCTAAAGATTGATCATATTTACGTTTCTCTTCACGGATGTCTGGTTGGGTGCGTAAATAGCCTTTCATCAAGTAGTAGATCAGATTTGTGTGTTCCGAAGTGTTAGCATGGTTTTCTATCAGTTCTATAGAGTCTCTGTCTTTAGAGTTTGCCCTGCCCCATTCAAGTACTTCTTTACTATGAAGACGTGCATATGCTGACAGTACATTAACAGTACTGTGAGTGTTGCTAGAGATTATATGGATGGGTCGTTCTTCTTTTCCGGATATTTTACTCACGTGGTCTGCTATTCTTTGACACCAGTTTTTTGCTGGTGCACGTGATGTTAGACCAGAAGAGAATGCTTTGTGCATTCTGACGTGTATTGTAGGCAAGTGCTCTGCTATATACTGTAATCTGATAAAAAGTTCGCCACACCACTTTTCATTGAGTAGCCGTAGCAGTTCTTCTGAAGTGCCAAACTCAAAGACAAGGCGAGCCAGCAAACGGTTCTGTGAGTCCAAAGAAGCATCTTTACCAGCAGCATTTATCTGTCGGATCTCTTCAAGTATGTGGCTACTGGCAAGCAGCCTATGTATTTTGGTTGCTTCTATGAAATAGCTAGTAAGGATCGACATTAAATCGAGCAGTTCAGTGATCTCTTCACGGGCAACTATTATGATAGTTTCCGGGCCTATTTTAAAAGAGGCTCTTCTTCTAGAAGGCGTCTTCAAAGGAGTTATTCCAGGAAGGTAGGCAAAATCTGTTGGAACGCTCTTTTGAAGCAGTACTTCTCTGACTATATGTATCTCTTCTGGCAATCGAGAGTTGGTGTATAGCAGTGCATCTATATCAATTATCGAGTCGTTGTCACAGTAGCGGTGCAGGCTGGGTTTCATCTTTTTGAAAGCCGAGGCCAACTGAGATATATCAAAGAAGCCTTTCAGTGTACCGTGCCTTACTTCAACTTCAAACCATTCAATAGCTGTATTTCCAGAATCACTCATTCGAGAACCTCTCCGTTGCAAGTAGTTGATAAGAATCTTCTAGCATAGTTGTTTAAGGTCTGTCTATTTGAACAGTGGAAGATTTTTGGCTAAGCTTGAAGGCTGATTGGGAGGGTATATGTCTGTAAAAGAAATATTGCAACTTGGCAATCCCAAGCTTTGGGAGAGATCCACACCTGTCGAAGACCCAAAAAGTCTCTCTTATCTCATACAAGATCTAAGTGATACTTTGGCTGCATTTCGAGAAGGTAGAGGATATGGTAGAGCTATTGCTGCACCTCAAATAGGTGTGCAGAAGAGACTAGTATTTGTTAGGATGCAAGGTTTTTGTGGAGCATTTATCAACCCTGAGATTATTTCAGCAAGTGACGAAAAAATAGAGCTTTGGGATGACTGTTTCAGTTTTCCAGATCTTCTAGTTCGTGTTAGTAGGTCTTTGTCGATAGAGGTTGTCTATAGAGATGAGGCAGGTTCTAAACAGACAATAAGAGCTAGTGGCGATCTGTCAGAGCTTTTACAGCACGAAATAGACCATCTTGATGGAATACTTGCTGTTCAGAGGGCTGTTTCTGATAAGGCTTTTGCTACAAGGAGTGAATGGGAGAGGATGATTTTGAAAGCTAGCAAGGAGAGTTAGGCTGTCCAGATGAGCTTTGGACAGCCTTTCAACACTACTGTCTGATTGCACTGCCAGTCACTACTGCACCTGGAATACCATCGATGAAGTTGAGAAGCATCTCTTTACCATTGTCTACTATTGTGTAGCGGAAAGAGTCATCACGGCCTGCAGGACCAGTAATTGCGTCAACAACGCGACAGGTAAATGAACCTGTTCCATTTGAGTTTATTTGTGTGAAGCGGCAGTTGAAGTCTCCACCAGGGACTGGACCTGTTCCTGCGATCACTAAAGTTCTAGAACCTGTAAAGTTACCTCTGCTGTCTATATCAAACTGACCTACAAGACCAATTTCTGCTCTTGTGGTAGCACTTGTTGGGATAGACCCAGTTAGCTTCACACCATAGCTTCCTCTTGGCATAGAGTTATTTGCTTTTGTAACTGTACTGTCGCTCATATAGAATCCGAAAAGTGCGATAGCTGCGATAAAAGATATTGAAAGAAAGATTTTTTTCATTAGTTTCTCCGTGAAAAATATATTTTTAGAGATAGTAGTATTTCTCTAAATTGCAAAAAAAGAATCATACATTAGGTTTTTGGTGTTTAGTATAGTAAATACCGTAAAATTTACTTAACAACAATAAGTAGTGTTATTAACAAAACAAAGGGGCATACTGTCAGTGTTAAAACACTGACAGTACTATAAGAAAAAGAGGTTTCTTTGAAAGTTTAGTCGTGGTGTACTCTTTCTGGAGCTAATGCCCAGTGTTCAGGCGCACGCCATAGACTTGAAAGGATCAGTTCACGAATATATACAAACTCTTTTGGCAAGCGGTCATAGAGTTTGATGAAGAGTTCATCGTGAAGTAGCATCTCGTTCTTCCAGTCTTCTCTGTCTACAGACATGAGAGAATCAAACTTTTCATGGCTGAAGTCTTCTAAACCTTCCCAGTCTAGATCTTCATATCTAGGCATCCAGCCAAGAGGACTCTCTATACCTACTGCATGGCCATTTGCACGATCAACGATCCATTTAAGAACACGCATATTCTCGCCAAATCCTGGCCACAAGAAGTTGCCATTCTGGTCTTTACGAAACCAGTTGACGCTGAAGATTCTGGGAGGGTTTGGAATAGTGCGACCAAATTGTAGCCAGTGGCCAAAGTAGTCGGCCATGTTGTAGCCACAGAATGGGAGCATTGCCATTGGATCGCGACGAACTTCACCGATCTTGCCGGCGGCAGCAGCAGTAGTTTCTGATCCCATAGTTGCTGCTAGATAGACTCCATACATCCAGTTGAAAGCTTGGTAGACGAGAGGAACTACATTACTCCTTCTTCCACCAAAGACAAAGGCTTTGATAGGTACTCCTTGGGGGTCGTCCCATTGTGGGTCGATGCAAGGATTTTGTGCTGCTGGTGTAGTGAATCTTGCATTTGGATGTGCTGCTTTTCTACCACAATCTGGTGTCCAATGGTTTCCTTGCCAATCTATCAGTTCTAGTGGAGGATTTTTGGTTAGTCCTTCCCACCAAACATCTCCATCGGGTGTTAAGGCAACATTGGTGAAGATAGTATTGCGACTAATAGTAGCTATTGCGTTTGGATTCGACTGTATTGAAGTACCAGGAGCTACCCCAAAGTAGCCGCTTTCTGGATTTATTGCGTAAATTTCACCATCATCACCTGGTTTTATCCAGGCAATATCATCACCTACAGTGGTAATTTTCCATCCATCAAAAGCTTTT
>JAEUQL010000397.1 GCA_016789295.1 Blastocatellia bacterium
TGGCTTTAATGGAACTTCCTATTTCTCACTTGTAGCTTACAATAACAACAATACAGCTCTTGCTACTGATAGTGCAATCTGGGTCTTTGGTCTTGGAACAGACCCCAATAACCGATTGGTACGCCGTGTTGATGAAGGAGCCGTTACAGGAGAAATGGCTAGAAGGAGTGAGCCTGAAACACAAATAGGAACGAATGAACTTTTTGTCTACTACAACAAGAAAACAGGAAATATCCCTCAATTAAGGCGAGCAAGAACAGCAATTGTGAAAGGCTAAATCCTTTTTTCAGTCGAGTATTAAACATAAACCCCACCACAGCTTGATAGCTGGTTGGGGCTTTCTGTTTAACTAACAACTCAAGATCTATTAAACCTACTAGATCTATTCGCTCTCTTTGTCTTTCTTTGGTGCAGGCTTCTTTATACGACCTACTGGAATGCTGAAAGGCTTTGTACCAAAATCGGGAACTACAGGGTTTGTCCTTCCATAAAAACCTCTTATAGTATCGTCACATTTTGATAATTCCTTATTACAATCATCAAAAACTTCTTTGTATTCGTCGTATGCTTTCGAAGCTTCTTGAAAAAAGGATTCATACTTTGCTCTTGCAGCTTCAAGACTTGCACGCTTACTTCTTACTTCTTCCTCATTGAGATGTGCAGGAAAATTCTTTTCCTCTTTATGTCTGCCGATTCCATCAGCCATACGCTCAAGCCTTTGAACTAAAGCGTCATACTCTCTAGAGGTTAAATTTTTAACCATAAAGATACTCCTCATCTTCGAAAATAGGTGGGATAGACCAAATTTATAAGTCTTTGTTCAAGACTGTCAAGAGCAAAAGTTCCAAAATAAGCACTTTATTGAGTAAATAAAGCTCTTTCTCTTGAAAACAAACCTGCTTAAGCCATAAAGATTGTGCTTTCTTTATTAAAGAAAGCCCTTTTTTTAATAAGTATTGCCCATTTTTTAATAAAGAATGGGCTTTCTTTATCAAAGAAAGGCTTTTCTCTGGTAAACCAAGTCTTTTTTCTGATCCTGACTGTGCATATTTCACCACCAAAAGACCCAATATTACCCTATAAAGAGCCTATGGTGTAAATAAATTGAGTAAATTTCTCAAAAAAAGCTTAGACAGAATCAAAAAAGATTCTAAACAGCCTTAGAAAGAAACAAAAACTTATAATTCAGCCTATACACTCATTAAAAAATTAAAAATGTTTAATAAACAGACTACATTTTATCTTCTACTTTGGAGAAAATTTCTTATATTTTGTTCTAAATCTTGAAAGGCTATGACTCTTCTTAATGGAGAAAAGTCTTCTATAAAATCCACAATCCGCCTAACACGATGAGATATATCCCTTTTAAACTGGTCTAAGTGTCTACCTGCAAGCCCACTTGCATTTTCCAAAAGCTATTGGATAACTTCTTTCGGGTCTGTGATATTTTCAACATCATTCAATGGATGAAGAGACAGTTTTTCTTTTCCAGAAGGATTGTCGGCAGCTTCTCTTATAGCTCTCTCATCAAACATTAACCAAGCTTCAAACTCGCCATCAACAACATCATCAGTGAAAAGCTTCATCTGAACAGATTCCCAAACAGAGGGTTCTCTATTAGTCTGCTTTGCTTGTGGCTTCTTTAATTTAGACTCATTATCAGATGTCTCTTCTTTTGAAACTGAATCTGAATGAAGATTCAAATAAGAAAGCAGTTTACCCATTGAAACTGGCGGGACAGATGGTTCAGCCTTTGCTCGCCAAGTTCCATCAAGCCAACTAAAGCAGGCTGTGTTAACATACTTTCCACCTTTTTCCGTTTTTTTCAGATCCGCTACAAGAAGGCTGTTCTCTGGAACTTGGCTCACAACAACTGGTGAATGTGTATTTATTATCACTTGACGCAAAGGATTAGAGTCATCAACAGCAAGGTCAAGTTCACAGGCTATGTCTTGAAGAAGTGTGAGAATAGCCGGAATTCTTGCTGGATGGATACCATTTTCAGGCTCTTCCATACAGATAAGCCCTTTTGCATTCTGATCTAGATCCAGAACAGTCAAAGCCAGAAACCGAAGTGTGCCATCCGACAGAGATTTAGCTGGATACATTGTCTTATCGTTCTCTTTCACCATTAAAGTAAGTAGCTCTCTCTGCTGATCTCTATCTATCTTGACTTCAATAACTCCTTCTATCAACTGTGACAGTCTTGAAGCAACACTGGCATAAACATTTCGTCTATTATCTTTTGGATTCTGCTCTGCCTGTCGAGCAAGATAGTAAAGAGTTGCTGGCAAGTGTGAACCATCTGTCTGCAGTCCTGGAGAAGTTGTAAATCTGTCGGGTTCACGCAAAGCACCTGGTTCTAATTGAAGCATCTTCCACGACTGCATTTCACGACGAGCCAGAAGAGCTGTAGGATTTTCGATTGCATTTACGGTGGAAATAACTGTACGAGGAAGATCAGAAGCTAGAAAAGAGCGAGATCTTCCCTGTTGTCCATCTTGACTCAACTTGATTATAATTTTTCCCTCTTGCTCAATCGTTGAGATAAAAGGAGATCCTCTTCTTCCCTTTATTACTGACTTAAACCATTCAACTTTATGTGGAAAAGGAAGGTGCTTTTTTGCATCAGTTATATTTATCTGCTCTAATTGTTCTTTGAGTAACTTCAATGAGCCAAGTGTTGGCAAAGTGTCATCTTCTTTATAGCCTATTTCTAATTTATAGCGAACAAATGTAATAGAAGCTTCAGCCTTTTGTCCTAAATCATCAATTCCTTCTGTAGGAATTATCATCTCTGCCTCAAATGATATCTTTTCAGCATACTCTTCGTTGACACGATGAAATAGGCTGCGAACATCGCTAGTTCTACTCACTTCTGATCTAACAGCAAGGGCAGCATTGAGCAATTTTTCATCTGCTAAACGGCTTAAAAAGCTTATTGCATCAAATAGATTCGACTTGCCTACAGCATTTGCACCAGCAATACAGGTAAATGCACCAAATCTTACATCTATATCGACAAGATTCTTAAAACCAGAGACTTTTAATCTAGTCAACATGTTGATATATCAGAACAGAACAGTAGAATTTAGAAGAGAATTTATATCATTTTCAATGAAAAGATCAAACTATTTCCCATAAATCATCTTTTAATTATCCTGCGTATTTTTTTGAAAACTACTTCTGATTCACTTATCTTCAAAAAAGCCGTTGTTACAAAATAGACTCCTCCATAAGGCGCAAGAATAATCATTGCAGTTATTGTTGGAGGTAGCTTGAAAGCTATAGTTGCTAGTAGAAGCTTGATCATCCAAGCAAGCGAAGCTGCAACAAGTGCGACTATCCACAGTTTTATTATGTAGACAAATTTTAATCCCGTCTTACCTATCCTTTTGTTGAGGCTCTGCCTAAGAAGCGCAAATTCAATCCAAGCAGCAACACCTGAAGCAGCACTAATTCCAGCCGTTCCCCATATGGCTGGAATAGCTACTATTTCTGGTAGCTCAAGCGAGAGCAAATAGCCCAAGGGTATGCTCAAAATCACTCTGGTGAGTGCAAACTTTAATGGTGTGCGTGTATCTTTGAGTGCGTAGAAGGTAGATGAATATAGTCTTCCCAAGGTAGCCGCTAGTAGTCCAACAGCAGAACCAGCTAGCACTGCCCAAACATAGAGAGCATCATCTCTAGTAAATCTTCCAGACTGATAGAGTGCTGATGAGATTACATCTCCAAGAGCTAGAAAGCCAACAGCCGAAGGGACTACATAAAAAGCTATTCTTTGTAGCCCTGCTTCAAGCTTTTCTTTAAGGAATTTTGCAATCTCTTCTGAGCTTCCTATAGCACTCGACATTACAGGTAGTTCGGCGGCTGATACCGACATTCCAAAAAGGCTTACAGGAAGAAGATAGATAATTTGTGCATAACTAAGAGCCGAAACTGCACCATCGGGAAGCAGTGTTGCAAGCAGATTGTCTACATAAGCACTCACTTGCACCACTCCACGACCAACTACTACAGGAGTGAAGTTCTTTATTACCTCTCGAACGTGATTTGTAAGCTCCAGTTTCAGCCTTAAACCATCAACCAGAGAGAAGACTGATGGAAGTTGAATAGCAAACTGCAAACCGCTACCAAGAACAGACCCCCAGCAGACAATCACCGCAAGGTCTGTCTGCCCTACCTTCTGACCAAAGATTATTAATGAAAGAATTATTGCAGCATTCCATATC
>JAEUQL010000398.1 GCA_016789295.1 Blastocatellia bacterium
TGCTGCTTTACCAATCTCTTCTTCTTGGGCTATTAAAGAGGTTGCTATTGGCAAACGAGTCAGAAACTGTATAGCTATTAGAAAAAGTCTGATCATTGCTAAATCTTCTCGCTCACTCCTGCTTGGTCAAATGTGGCCATCTCATTTAGCAGCTTTGTTGATGCTTCAACCAGATGCATAGCAACAGCTACACCTGTAGCTTCTCCAAGCCGCATCTTTAGATCTAAGAGTGGATCTATATTCAGGTATTCAACCAAAGCTCTCTGGCCAGGTTCTGTAGAGTAATGGGATATGAAAATATAGTCGCGAACTTTCGTAGAAAGTGCTACGGCAAGTGCTACAGCACTAGTAGAAATGAAGCCATCACAGAGAAAGGGTATCTTCTCTGCAGCAGCTCCAAGTGCCATGCCGGTAATAACACCAATTTCCAACCCACCAATTTTATGAAGAATATCGATAGAATCTTTAGGGTTAGGTTTGTTTGTCATTATTGCTTTTCTTATCAAAGATATTTTATGTTGTAGTTGATCATTAGTTATGCCAGTACCAGAACCTGTAACTTCTGACGGGTCTTTACTAGTTAATATTGAAGTTATTGCACTTGCCGAAGTTGAGTTACCAATACCCATTTCTCCAACACCAAGTAGTTCTATACCTTCTATTTTTGCTTGCTGAACAAGTTCTATACCAATGGCAATACTCTGTTCTGCTTGTTGGTATGTCATTGCTGCTACTTGGGTGAAGTTTCTACTACCAGGTGCTATTTTACGGTCGATCAATATTTCGTGTTGTGGTAAAGGGTGAGCAACACCAGCGTCCACTACACGAAGGTCTATGGAACCGTGCCTTCCAAGGACATTTATAGCTGCTCCACCTTGGAGAAAGTTTAGAACCATTTGAAAAGTTACTTGTTTTGGATAGGCACTTACTCCTTCGTCAGCAACTCCGTGGTCTGCAGCGACTATGTATATTCTTTTCTTTTTTAATGAGGGTCTATTGTTACGAGTGATTCCAGTAATCGAATTGGCAACTTCTTCTAACCTACCAAGGCTTCCAGCCGGTTTTGTCAATTTTTGCTGCCGGTTTCTGGCGTTTTCGACGTATGTTTGATCTATAGGCTCGATTCTATCTATTATCTCTTCTATAGGCTTTTTCAAGCTTTCTCCTTTGAGGCTTGGTTGTTAGAGAGTAGAAACAATACGCAAGTCGAGAGCCAAAAACAAGTCTGTAGAACCATGAAAGCGTTATGGAGTTTATAACTTGCACTTATCTCTTTACAGTAAAAAAGGTTGCGTGCTAACCTTGCCTTTTATTTTATTAAACTAAGTTAATTCCTGTCGCCTGTAGATGTAGCGTATATGACTCTTCAAACGGGTGGCAGACACAGTCCGAAGTTGTCTCCGCTACTTTTTGGAGAGAAGGCTGTTTTTCTGTTGCCATTTCAGTTTAAGTTGTCTTCAATTCTTTGCTGGTGCCAGGATATAACTTAAGTTACTACTGATATAGATCTTAAGGAGAAACTATAAGTGGCACTAAACAGAGAAGTTAAGCAAGGTATCATCTCTCAACATAAACTACACGACACAGACACAGGTTCCCCTGAAGTACAGATAGCTATTCTGACCCGAAGGATTGAAGAACTGACGGAACACTTCAAGACACACGTCAAAGACAATCACTCAAGACGCGGACTACTTAAACTAGTAAGTAAACGGCGCGGCTTACTCGATTATCTAAAAAAGAGTGATTTTGAGCGTTATCAGCAGATAATTGGTAAACTAGGAATAAGAAAGTAATCGAGTTTGTCAGAAAAAAATTGCTACTTGTTAAACTCTATATTTTGGACGGCTTTATCTGAGTCGCTGCAAAACTCATTGTTAGAGTTGGTGCGGTTTATGGAGGCTTGTCTAATGTTGAGAGATTTAGAGACCACTCTGTGAAGTTCGATCTATTCGGACTAAGAGTGGTCTTTGTTGTTTCTGGCTGCATGGAGGAGTTAAGACTATGTATTCAAAAAAGGCCATCATTTTTGGTGGTAAAGAACTTTCAATAGAATCGGGCAAGGTGGCCAAACAAGCCGATGGTGCTGTGATCGTGCGCTATGGTGATACAGTCGTGTTGGTTACTGCTGTAGGAGAGAAAGGTGAGAAAGACGAAGGCGATTTCTTTCCATTGACAGTGGATTATCGGGAATATGGGTATGCTGCAGGACGCATACCTGGAGGGTACTTCAAGCGTGAGGGCAAGCCTACAGAGAGAGAGGTTCTCACAAGTCGTCTCATAGACAGACCTATGAGGCCGCTTTTTGCCTCTGGGTACACCAATGAGACTCAGGTAATTGCTCTGGTAATGTCTGCTGACTTGGACAATGACCCAGATGTTCTAGCGATCACTGGAGCATCAGCAGCACTCTACATTTCTGACATCCCTTTTATGAATCCAATAGCAGGTGTCAGAGTTGGATTAGTTGATGGACGCTATATTGTTAACCCTACCTATTCTGAATTGCGCAACTCTCGCATAAACCTTGTCATAGCAGGAAGTGAAGAGGCGATTGTGATGGTAGAAGCAGGTGCAAAAGAGGTATCAGAATCGGTAGTTGTTGAAGCACTTGTTTTTGGCCACAATGAGATAAAAAAGCTATGTGCGTTGCAGAGAGAGTTACGCGAAGCTGTTGGGAAGCCGAAGAGGGAAGTGAAAGCTCACGAGTTTGATCCTGAGTTTCTCAAGAGTGTAGAAGAAAAAATACTGTCACAACTACGAGAAGCTCTTGATGTGAAGAACAAGACAAAGATTGCAAGTTATGAAGCAATAGACAGGCTAAAGGAATCTCTTGTAAATTCTTGCCCAGAAGAAGATAAGCATGCAAGAAGTGAAGCTGCAAAGATCTTTGACTATCTCAAAGAGCGAGTTTTTCGAGAAGATATACTCCAGCACCGCCGCCGTCCAGATGGACGTCGTTTTTCTGAGATTCGCCCAATAAGTTGTGAAATAGGATGGCTTCCACGTGTTCACGGAAGTGCTATATTCACAAGAGGCGAAACACAAGCTGCTGTCACTGCCACACTTGGAACCAAAAATGATATTCAATACATTGACGATCTTGAAAAAGGTGAAGTGATACGTCGCTTTATGCTCAACTACAATTTTCCACCATTTTCTGTTGGAGAAGTAGGGAGAATGGGTCAACCAGGTAGGCGAGAAGTAGGGCACGGTGCTCTTGCAATGAGAGCTATAGAACCAATTCTACCCAGTGAAGACGAGTGGCCTTATACGCTTCGAGTAGTTTCTGACATAACAGAGTCGAATGGTTCTTCATCGATGGCTACAGTCTGCGGTGGTATCCTTTCACTGATGGATGCAGGTGTTCCAATCAAAGCTCCTGTTGCAGGTGTTGCTATGGGTTTGGTAATGGAAGGCAACCGCTATGCAATCCTTACAGATATTGCAGGTGCAGAAGATCACTATGGTGATATGGATTTTAAGGTTGCAGGTACAAGAGATGGCATTACATCTCTACAGATGGATATCAAGATAGCAGGTATAAATGCTCAGATAATGTCTGAAGCTCTTGAGCAAGCAAAGCAAGGAAGGCTCCAGATACTTGACAAGATGCTTGAAACAATTTCAACACCTCGCTTGAGTATCAGTCCTTACGCTCCTAGAATCTTCTCTGTTCAAATATCTCCTGACAAGATACGCGATGTGATTGGGCCTGGTGGAAAAGTTATCAAAGGAATTGTTGAAAAGACCGGGTGTAAAATCGATATAGAAGATTCTGGTCGTATTAGCATAGCATCCACCGATTCTATTTCAGCCGAACGAGCCAAACAGATAATCCAAGAGATAGTTGCTGAAGTTGAAGTTGGTAAGACTTATCTTGGGACTGTAACAAGACTTGCAGAGTTTGGAGCATTTGTAGAAGTGCTTCCTGGTGTTGAAGGACTCCTACATATCTCTGAGATAGCCGAGTATCGCATTCGCAACGTCCGTGATGAATTGAAAGAAGGTCAGCAGATTCTAGTCAAATGTATTAGCAATGACCAGAACAAGATCCGTCTAAGCAGGCGTGCTGTTCTCAAAGACGAAAATAGTAGAAGTAGCGATAGAGGCGATGCAACAGACAGAAGAACCGAAGGTGATAGGGATCGCAAGCCGATACGTGGTAGTAAGAACTGACGTTACTTCTGTGAGAGATCAAGGAAGGTTGCTTGTAAGCGGCCTTCC
>JAEUQL010000399.1:0-276 GCA_016789295.1 Blastocatellia bacterium
TAACAATAGCTATTGCATCGTGAGGAATAACTACATCAGCATCAACAAAAAATATTATGTCACCTTTAGCAATTTTTGCTCCTTCATTGCGAGCTTTTGCAGGTCCGCTTTGGTTGAAGATCCTGATAACTTGAACCCCCATATCCTCAGCATATTTGGCAGAGCCGTCCGTATCAGCATCAGCAACCACTATAACTTCTTGTGGTGCTGGGTTTGCAGAAAGGAGTTTTTGTAGACAAGCCTTGAAAGACTCGCCTCCATTATGTACTGGAACAA
>JAEUQL010000399.1:286-2294 GCA_016789295.1 Blastocatellia bacterium
ACAACTACAGATATTGTGAGCATTTATAACTCTATGTTGAGATACTGTGAGAAATGCTAACCTAGCATGTATACAGTGGCTTTGCAACCTGTTTCTAAAAGTATCTTGCACGGAAGCGGCCTTTTTTCATCTCTTCTACAAGTTCTGCCATAGTGTTAATCTGGCGATCAAACTCTGTTAAACAGCTTCCCAGTAACCCTGGAGTAGTTGCATCACTTCCACCTGTTATTTTCAAATTGAGTCTTTCGGCAGCTTGACAGGCTAGTTGGTTCTCCTCACTGTCACACCTTCCATTTAATCCTTCAATTGCAAAGATTCCTACAAGGGTTTCTAACTTCGCTCCAACGGCTGGAGAATTGAATCTGAAAGGGTGTGCAGGCACAGCCACTGCTCCCCACTCTTGCACCATATCTAAGAGTTTCTGTGCTTGAATGCCTTTCTGTTTTTCGTATGGTCTCCACTGTTCTACTGTAACTCCATAAACGAGTATGTGTCCGAGATCGGTACTTGCTTCTACCCCACGAAAGACTGTTACAGAAGATCCTTCTGCAAACTCTTCGGTTGTTTCTGAAGCAAGCATCGAGTCGTGTTCCATTACACATACTCCATCAAGCCCTAGTTCTATGGCCTGTTCTATAAGATCTTCTGGAGCTAGCAGTGAACCAGCAGAAAAAATAGTATGTACGTGCATATCAATTAGCATACTCTCTCAATGCCTCTTCCAACCTGTCACAATAGGCTGAAATCTCTGTATGAAAAAAGCTGTTGGTTAATGCAGCTAGTGGTAGATAGATTTCACGTGTCTCCTTGAGATACTTCTTCTGAAAAGCTATATCTGTTGTCGAGATAGCTTCACGAATGTTGTCAAGTCTATCAGCAAGCTTTATCAGTTTTATTCTTTCTGGTGAAATGAAGATTTTTTCGTGATAGGCAGAAAGCTGCTGATGGCGACTAACACTGGGTGAGTGCGGGGGTTTTGTTAGTGTCAAAACTATCTCTGCTACATCTTCATCAAAACTGTCTCGGATAGTCTCAATAGTTACTTCGCTATCTTCTACTACATCGTGAAGAATTGCTGCTGCTATCATGTTGGTATCAGAGATACCTAGTTCATCTATCAGTACCAATGCCACACGCATCGGATGGATAATGTATGGGTCATGGTGATATGGGTTGTTGGTCTTTGTTTTACGAAATTGCCCTTGATGAGCTTTTTCTGCAAGTTCAAGTGCACGTTGGAGAACTTCTGACTCTTCTCTTTTGTGCTGTTCGATCTTGAAATTCAACTTGCTGGCAACCTCTTCTATCATGTGCACTACTCCTTTTTAATGGCAAGAACTGCCGCCAAGCAGAATACAGGCTGCTCTTTCAGTTTTAGTGGCGTCCTCCACGCCTCTGGTCACTGCGGCGTACATCTTCTATGTCTTGATCGCGTGACCATTTACGCTTGCCTCGCATCTCGTCTATTTCACTGCGGCCAGTTGCTCGACGTACCAAATGCAAAGCTCGGTCTTTTACCTTCTTTATTTCTTTCCTTCCATCTTCAAACTCTATCTCTACAGCAGGGGAGGAAGGGTCGTTGATGAGTTTGATGACTGTGCCGTACATCATTCCTTGCGCAGAGGCAAAGGATATTTCATCACCTACTTGGTAACCTCTTGCTGTTTCAGGCTTACTTGCACCAGTTTTTGGGGAAGGGTTCTGTCTGTTACTCATCTTTAGAGATCTCCTTGGATGGTTTACGAAATATATATTACACTGCTTAACAAGTTCAAGACAGCAGCAAAATCTGTCAAAGATGGAAGCTGTTCTCTGTGTACGAACTGTAACCAAAAACTTGCTCTCATATCTTTCAGGAGAAAAATTGATGAAAGGCAGAAAACTTCTTGTTTTTGCTTTCTCTCTTCTAATAGCACTCACCATAGGGTGTGGTGAAAAAAGTGATAAGAAAGCAGATCAAAATATAGTTAAAGACAGTGCTGCTCTGGATCAGGCAGCTAAAACTATA
>JAEUQL010000399.1:2304-4225 GCA_016789295.1 Blastocatellia bacterium
GATTTTATGGAAGAGATCAAAAAACTCGCTTCAGACGAGTTTGAAGGTCGCGCTCCAGCAAGCAAAGGTGAAGAGTTGACGATCAACTACCTAGCCGATAGCTTCAAAAAACTTGGCCTCAAGCCAGGTAATCCCGATGGCACCTACTTTCAAAAAGTCCCGTTGGTTGCTTACACAATAGAAAAAGGAGCCGAGCTGACTGTTTCTGGTGCTGGTAAGTCTATCAAACTCAAGCCCGGAGATGATTATGTAGGTTGGACTCGTAGGGTAGTCGATAAAGTATACATTGATGCCGATATGGTCTTTGTAGGCTACGGTGTAACGGCTCCTGAATATGGTTGGGATGATTTCAAGGAAGAAGATGTTAAAGATAAGGTTATTGTTATGCTCATAAATGACCCGCAGCTTCCAGATGAGAAGATGTTTGGTGGTCGTGCAATGACCTACTATGGTAGATGGACCTACAAGTATGAACAAGCTGCGGCTAAAGGTGCAGCAGGCTGCATCATTATTCACGAAACCGAGACAGCAGGCTATCCTTGGGAAGTTGTGAGAAACGGTCGTGAAGGTGAGCAGTTTACAATTGCTGATGCAAACAATAATGCTTCACTAGCTCCAGTAGAAGGTTGGATGACTTTTGAAAAAGCTCAAGAGATCTTCAAACTTGCGGGCTTAGATCTGATGGACGCAAAAAAAGTAGCTTTGACAAAAGAGTTTAAGCCTATTGCACTAAACCTGAAAGCTTCACTCAGTCTTAAAAACAGTATACGCCGCATAGAATCCAACAATGTTGTAGCAAAGATTGAGGGTAGCGATCCAAAACTGAAAGACGAGTACGTCATCTATACTGCTCATTGGGATCACTTTGGTGTTGGCAAGCCAGCAAAAGATAAGCCAGAAGATAAGATCTATAATGGTGCAGTAGATAATGCTACAGGAACAGCAGGTTTGATTGAACTTGCCAGAGCATTCACAAAACTTCCTACAAAAAGGTCTATACTCTTTCTTGCTGTGACTGCAGAAGAGAGAGGTTTGTTGGGATCTGCTCATTACGGAGCCAATCCACTCTATCCACTAACAAAGACCGTAGCTTGTATCAATACAGATAGTATGAATGTTAATGGAAAGACTAAAGATATAACTGTAGTTGGTCTTGGAAATTCTACGCTTGATGATTATGTAAAAGCAGCAGCTACCAAACAGGGAAGATCGGTTAAACCAGATCCAGAGCCAGAGAAAGGCTACTTCTATCGCTCTGATCATTTCAACTTTGCAAAATATGGTGTACCTGCACTCTATACAGACCCTGGCATTGATTACATAGGTAAGCCAGCAAGCTTTGGCGAAGAGGCAAGAAAGAAGTACACAGCCGAGGATTACCACAAACCTTCAGACGAAGTTAAGCCAGATTGGGATCTGAGTGGTTCTGTTGAAGATTTGAAGCTGATACTGGAAGTTGGTTATGAAGTAGCCAATGCCGACGAGATTCCAAAGTGGAGAGATGGAAACGAGTTCAAAGCTCGACGCGATAAGATGCTTGCTGAAGCAGGTAACAAATAGAATTGACAACCTGTCAATTCTGCTTTGCCTAATGTGAGGTTTGTGATAACTTCTTCTGGCTAGACGAGTGGCCCGGTGATGGAATAGGTAGACATAGCGGACTTAAAATCCGCTGCTGCCATAAGCGGCGTGCCGGTTCGAGTCCGGCTCGGGCCACCATCTACAACCTACCAAATCAAAAAAATTTTCAAGTTCAAACAAGATTGCAATAAGCTGTACCTTCTAGTGCTTTTAGAATCAGCTACCACCTGTTCACTCTTGGTTTCTAAATAGAAAACCCAGATAAATAGAAAGCTAAGCCATTGGTTTCAAAGTTGGTATGATATCAATAACAATGTAGAGCTCACCATTGAAGTTACAA
>JAEUQL010000039.1:0-5532 GCA_016789295.1 Blastocatellia bacterium
ATGGTAGTGGCAGTGCAGATCTTCGTGATGCTCGTGTTGAGTCGATAAAAAACAGCAAACTTCAGCTATATGTAGACTTTGCAGGACGTGTAAAATCTCAAGCTCGTGGAAAGCAGATAGGGTTTGACTACACGGCTGATCCAGATATTGGAGTCAGTTTGAAAGATCGTTTGCAGTTTGTGGTAGAGCCTTCTGCCAAAGGCTTTCAACTTCGAGTAGTGCCGAAGAAACTGAACATGCACCTGGACATAGTAGTTCGTGTTCCCATGATTGGAAAAGACGTCAACAGCTCTCGCGATGTTGAAATCGATTCTACTGCAATTATAAAACCTATAGATCTTCCTACAGTATTAAGTCCAAACGTGACATTTGGTAAAAATAGAAAGCTGGTATTAAAAAATTTCTATTACAGAGCTGAAAGTGACAGAATGCAGTTTGCTGCAGATCTAAACTTTGAGCAGAAAGAGTAGGCTATTTCAAGATATCTCTATCTACTTTCCTATACAAAATGTAGCAAAGATCTTGCCTAAAATATCTTCTATAGTAGTTTCACCTGTAATCTCACCCAGGTGTTTGAGTGCGTTGTGGAGGTGATAAAGGGCAACTTCTTCGGAATAGCCTTCACGCAGGCGTGTCAGTGCATACTGCATCTGTTCAATAGTGTTGTTTACTAGGTCAAAGTGTCGAGCATCAAGAATAAGCGTGTCTTCGTGGCTTTCTATTCTTTTATCAATAAAATGTGCGGTAATTCTATCTTGTAGAATATCTATACCTTCAAAAGTTTTAGCAGAAACTTTGACTATATTGTCTTTGTCAAACTCTTCAGATATGGAAGCTAAGTCGATATGCTGTTGAAGGTCTATTTTGTTTAGTACCAGAATAGCTGGAGAATAAGTCTGTTTGCAGTAAGAGATCAGTTGCAGGTCATCATTTGTCAAAGTGCAAGAAGTGTCGAGTATATGTAAGACTAGATCTGCATCTGCAATAGCAGCATAACTACGCTCAATTCCAAGTTTTTCTACTATATCGCCAGCTTCACGAATTCCAGCCGTGTCTACAAGTTTAACAGGGATACCTCCAATGCTAGCAGTTTCAATAAGGCTGTCTCTAGTCGTTCCGGGAATATCTGTTACTATAGCTCGATCCTGTTGGAGTAAAGAGTTGAAAAGACTTGATTTACCAACGTTTGGCCGACCAATCAGAGCCAATTTAAAACCTTCACGTACTATGCGGCCAGTGTTATAGCTTTTTGCCAATCTTTCAAGGCGTTGAATCAATTGGGAGATCTGTAGCTCCAAGGCATCTATAGAATCTGTGTCTAAAACTTCTTCAACAAATTCGACACTAGATTCTAGATGAACAATTATCTTCAAAAGCTCTTCTTTGATAGGTTGAAGGTAGCGGGAAAGTTCACCTTTTAGCTGTCTAGAAGCAAGTTTTGCTTGGTATTCTGTTTGAGAATCTATTAGATCACGGACGGCTTCAGCTTGGGTCAAGTCTATACGGCCATTGACAAAAGCTCTAAAAGTAAATTCACCAGGACTTGCAGTTCTAGCACCTAGCTTGAGGCAGGCTTTCAGTAGTTGGCTTAATATATAAGGGCTTCCATGACAGCTTATCTCTACTACATCTTCTCCTGTGTAAGATTTTGGAGCAGAGAAATAGATTGCTACAGCTTCATCTAAAAACTCTCCATCTGCAGGGTTGTAGATCTGAATGAGTTGAGCGCGATGAGATGAGTTAAAACTGTTTTTGGGAGCTAGTTTTGTAGCTATATCTTTTGCTAGAGAGCCACTAATACGAACTACACCTATACCTGCACGTCCTATTGGTGTTGAAATTGCTGCTATGGTGTCATCTAAGAAAAGAAGGGACATGCTACTTTATTGAGAAGCTGAAGGTATGTTGGCCTTCAGCTTTTTGTTGATCAATTTGCTAAAAATACAATAACCTTTCTGTCTTCGCCTTCACCTTGGCTTTCGGTTTTGATATCTGTCTGCTCTGCAAGAGCAACGTGGACGATGCGTCTTTCTAGTGGGGTCATAGGTTCAAAGGTAAAAGGTCGTTTTGTAGCTCTAACACGCTCTGCCGCGTGTTGAGCCATCAATGTTAATTCCTTTTCACGCATCTTACGATAGCCTTCAGAATCGAAATTTATCTTAATTCGTGAAGGTATATGTCGGCCAAGTATTTTGGTAGCAAGATATTCTAAGGCATTCAGTAGTTCGCCATTGTGCCCAAGTAGTAGCGGGATATCGTTACCTCTTATCTCTACATCTACTTGGTCATC
This sequence comes from Blastocatellia bacterium, assembly GCA_016789295.1. Lineage (GTDB taxonomy): Bacteria > Acidobacteriota > Blastocatellia > Chloracidobacteriales > JADJPF01 > JAEUQL01. Next base: position 2,291 of record JAEUQL010000039.1, read on the forward strand.
ATAAGTACTTACGTCTACAGAAAGTTCTAGACCTGAGTATTCGATAATTGTATTAACAAACTCATCCAAGCTATCGGCTGCTGCTTGATCTGACATCGGCTAAATCTCCAGTCTTTGCTGTATTTTTATTATCTGTTGAGTTTTTCTTTGTTTTTGCGTCTGCAGGAGGTTTCTGGTCTTGAGAAGGCTCCTCCGTCATCTTGTTGATGATTAGTTGCTGTGCAATACCTATGATGTTACCGAACATCCAGTAAAGCACAAGACCACTTGGAGCATTGGCAAAAAAGAAGACAAGGAAAACTACTGGCATTACAAATGAAGTAATAATCTTCTGCATCTTCTGTGCAGGATCGCTAGGAGTTGGTGTCAAAGCTGTTGCTCCCATCATCGAAAGTGTCATGATGATAGGAAGAATCCAGGTTTTGTCTGCTGCAGCTAGATCTTTTATCCAGAAGATAAAAGGTGAATGTCTAATATCTAGTGATATAGAGAGAAAGATGAAAAAGGCCCAAAAGATAGGCATTTGAAGAAACAGTGGTAAGCAACCAGAGATTGGGTTACCTTCTTTCATAAGCCTCATCTGCTCCATCTGTAGCTCCATCATCTTTGGGTCATCTTTTTTGAGATTCTTCATCTTTTCTTGAATCTCTTTCATCTTGGGCTGCAGCTTTACAGTTTTCTTCATAGCTACAGAGCTTTTCCACTTGAGCGGAAAGAAGAACATATTGACGATGAAAGTAAGTAAGATAATTGCTAGGCCATAGTTATTTGTAAACTTGTAAAAGAGCTTCAGCATCAGGTCAAGAGCTGGAATAATTGGCTTAACGACTATAGAGAAAAAGCCATAATCGATCAAATCTTCAAGATCGACTCGATGATTAAGTTTTGCTGAAGCTTCATAGAGAAGCTCACGGTCTTTCGGCCCAATAAAGACTTTGTAAGATTCTTTGTTAACTACTGGAAGTTGAACAGAGAGGAGGTGTTTGTAGACCTCTTTTCCATCAACCGTGTCTTTGTAGAAATCGTTGAAGATTGCGGCTTTCTGAACCTCTTTCGGTGGCACTACGGTCATTACAAAATAGTGATCAGATGCACCTATCCAGCTTATATCTCCTGTAAAATCACGTTGTTTATCTGGTGGAGCACTGCGGTGCTCAAGGCTACTACCTGTCAAGTAGTTGACTTTATTATTCCCTGTTTCAACTATAACTTGCTGTGGAGTATTGATGTAAGTGTCAATAGTCTTGACAGACTGGTCACCAAAATTGGGGCCTATGATCAAGTTGGTCTCTAAAGATTGTTTGTTGATGCTGGCTTCAACTTCTATATCAAACAAGTAGTTGTCGGCATCAAAGTTGAATTTCTTTACAACGACCAGACCTGAAGAATCTTGAAGCTTAAATAGGAGAGACTGCTTTTGACCTTTTTCTATCTGTATAGTGTCATTAGTTGATTCTACCAGATAGTAAGAATTGTTAAGTTTTTTGGTAAGGTCAGGGTTTTGATTTACCTCAAGACGTAACGGAGCACCAACTTTCTGTATACCTTCAGCAGATATAAGTTCAAGAGTTTTGTAATCACTGGCCAGAATTTGGCGTCCATTGGGCATCTTTTTTATAGAGAATGACTTGAGTACTCCACCTTTATTGTCAAAAACTGCTTTCCAGAGAGGTGTTTCAACGCTTATGTTTCTTGGAGGTGCTGTTTCAACAGCCACAGCTTGGGTAGTTGTTTCTGAAGTTGGAGTTGTTTGTGGTTGAACAGGCTGGCTACTGTTTTGCTGAGCAGGTTGTTGTTGTTGAGCTGTTGGCTTTGTTGGTGCAGGGTAGAAACGGCTCATAGCGTACTGCCAACCAGCAAGTATCGCAAAAGAGACTACAATAAAGACTATAAAGCGCTTTTCCATGACTAGTTTATAAAACCTTCCTTGACTTTGAGACACTTCTTCTCAAAGAACGTTAAACCGAGACTATTTTACAGGATCGTACCCTCCAGGATGAAAAGGGTGGCATTTTAGAAGACGGCGCAATCCCAGATAGCTGCCACGAATGAGGCCATACCGCTCTATTGCTTCAAAAGTATATTGTGAACAGGTAGGAGTGAAGCGACAAGCAGGAGGCAGCATGGGCGAAATTAGTAACTGGTAACTACTTATCAAAAACATTCCTATTACTTTTGGGAATGTTGGAGTAGAGAGAGGAGCCTCGAAAACTCGATCTCCGCCTCTGTGTAAGCAGCTCTGACAAGAGGCTTCTTGGCATTGATCACCAAGTCGTACTTCTTGATCACTGCCATCTTCTGCTGCCTGAAAACCTCTCTCAAGATCCTCTTGCATCTATTTCTCTGAACTGCGTTCCCAACCTTCTTTGTTACAGTCACTCCAAACCGAGAAAGCGGTTGGGAGGATGCTAGCGCAAAGAGGGTGAATAAATGAGAGTTAAAACGTTGCCCCTTTTCGTAAACAGATTTGAACTGGTGTGAACACAACAGCCGCTCATCTTTTCTGTAGAAAAATCTGCAGGGGCGTAATCTATTTTCCTGCTCCACATAAACCTCTCTGTCATAAATAAGAGAGTTTTTTAGTCATCTTGTTCATTAATGAACTTGAAAAACTACCGTGAAGTTCACACTTTCAACAAGGTCTGACTCTGCTGCACATTGCACGAGCCTATAGATAACCTCTCCTGCACTCTTTGGATATTTGATATATCACCCGTTACCGTCTATAAACAGGCAGTCGATAGTGTGAGGTTTAACTACTTAAGCCTACCTTTCTGTTCAAAACCATCAAGCAGTTGCAAACATCAACTTCTATGTCTGTCGAAAAGCTGTCAAGTGGAGTAGAACAGAGACTGCAGGAAGGTTTTAGTAATGTGCTGGAGTTAGACGCTTACGACCTTTAGCACGTCTTCTCTTCAGAACCAATCTGCCACCTTTGGTACTCATTCTCTGTCTGAAGCCGTGGGTCTTTGCGCGACGGCGGTTGTTGGGCTGAAAAGTCCGTTTCATTATCTTAACTCCTTAATGTGATCTATTTCATTTACTAGAAAAGGTGAAGAATACAAGATCTAGAAAGTTTAAGTCAAGAAAGAGAATCACCTCTTTCTCGGCACTCTATTATCTCTTTCCAGTCTCTATCAATATTTTTTTGAGAAGGTAGACAGTAAAGCTCTATTTGATATTTTCCTTCTTCTATATCTAAAGCTTTTGAGAGAGCTTCCAGTCCTGTGAGTGAGCCGTAG
>JAEUQL010000039.1:5542-14145 GCA_016789295.1 Blastocatellia bacterium
TGCTATAATGCTACCTTTATCAAAATAGATCTCGGCTTTTACCTCTGTCTGCACAATCTTGACGCAGGCTCTTGCTTTGCCAAAACAGTGGATCTTTACCAGATCAACTACAGAAAGATCTTGTAATCGTCCTCTGAGTGCCATCTTGCCTCCAGTAACCCAAATTCTACAGCATATAGATCTGATCGAGAAACGTAGCTGCAGATTCTTGGCTAGAGCTATCTTTTTCGTCTAAGATTTGACAACAGCTATTTTCAAAACGCAACTTATCTTTTACTAATTGCTCACAGTTGCTCAAACATAAAGTAAGTGATGACAGTATAGTTTTATGAATATCACTTGTTGGTTGAGAGAGTTTGTAGTAAACCCATAGCCCTTCCTTTCTATCTTCTACTAAACCTGCACGCTTCAAATATGCTAGATGACGAGAAGCTTTTGGCTGGGGAATTTGAAGGCTTTCGTGAATATCACAAACACAAACTTCACCATTTTGTAGCAAACTAAGTATTCTCAATCGAGTCCTGTCCGAAAGTGCTTTGAAGATCTCTTCTAAAAGATCCAGATCTTTTTCTCTTTTAGTCATAAATACTTCCTTAATAAAAGTATATTTGTCTTGACGGATAAACTGTTTCTGCTATATATTCGTTTAGTCGCATATAATAAAACAAAGGAGAAAAAATATGCTACCTAAGCTACATATTGCGCTCAACGTCAATAAATTCGATCAAGCTGTCAGTTTCTACTCTGCCTTTTTTGGCCAACAACCTGTAAAGCATAAACCAGGATATGCGAAGTTTGATATAGAAACTCCTGGAGTCAATCTTACCCTCAACAAAGCGAATATAACAACTCAAGGAGCTTTGAACCATCTTGGCATACAAGTAGATTCAAAAGAAGATCTGTTACGCATAAACGATAGACTAAGAGAGAGGGGTCTACTGACAAGGGACGAGATGGGAACAAACTGCTGCTTTGCACTACAGGACAAGGTATGGATTGATGATCCAGATGGTAATAGCTGGGAAGTCTTTGTAGTTTATGTTGGTGACACTGCACCTGAACTTGAGGTTTCAAAGCAGAGTAGAGAGACAGTCGGGGCTGGCCTGCAAGTAGTAGAGATGAACTGTTCACCAATTAGCGGTTGTAAATGCTAAGTCTTCTAGAGGCTTAAAGACCAAGTCTGGTTCTTTTCATTTGCAACCCTTTGCGTGTTAGCCCAAGCTGTCTTGCTGTTCTTGAAATATTACCTCTATTTTTTTTGAGCATATCGGAAAGAATAAATCTTTCTAGAACTTCAACAGCTTCGGCTAATGTTGCATCCATAGGAATAGAGACTTGAATTCTACTTCCATTGGTAGATTCTATTGAACCAGAACGTTTGGCACGTTTATAACTTGCTATTTCTGGGGATATATCATCAATAGTTGCTATATGTTTCTCTTCTGCGTAAGAGACAATACGTTCTATCTCATTCTGTAATTGTCTGATATTACCTGGCCAGTTGTAGGAATAGAGTTTTTCAGCCACCTCTTCAGATAACCTAACGTTTTTTTCCATCCGTTCTGAAAAGATTTTTAGGAAGTGTTCTACTAAAGGAAAAATCTCTTCTCTACGCTCTCGTAAAGGTGGAATATGTATTCTGATCACATTGAGACGATGGAAGAGATCTTCTCTAAATAGACGGTTGTTTACTAGGTCTTCAAGATTTCTGTTTGTTGCGGCTATGATGCGGACATTGACGTGTTGGGGGCGGTCATCTCCGAGTGTGTGAATTTCGCCTTCTTGCAGAAATCTTAAAAGCTTAGGCTGTACTTCAATGGGAAGTTCTCCAATCTCATCCAGAAAAAGAGTTCCCCCTTCTGCTGCTCTTATGACCCCTTTCTGATCTTGTGATGCACCCGTAAAAGCTCCTCTACGGTGTCCAAACAACCTACTTTCAACCATATCTTTAGCAACAGATGCACAGTTAAAAGGAACAAATTCTTTGTCTCTACGATCACTTTCGTAATGTATAGCACGTGCTATCAGCTCTTTTCCTGTACCCGACTCTCCAGTAATTAAAACTGTTACAGTACTTGATCTTATCTTGTGTATCTGTTCAAGAACTGTTTTCATAGCAGTACTATGTACTAGAAAATCTGGCATTGAAGAGAGAAACTTAAGAGAAGATACATCAAACTCTCTAGTAGTTTTTAGCCGTTCACGTAGACCGCATATTTCAAGACTTTGGCAAGTTAAATGCAGTAAGGTTTGGAAAAAAAGAGTCTGTTGCTCAGAAGGATCACTCTGTTTTTCAGCAAAAAATATAAGCTCTCTCTTTTTAGAAGCATCAGTAAACTTTACGGCCATTGTTCTAGGAGAGAGGCGTGGATTAGAGAAGTTTTGCTGTCTGACTAATTCAATGATCGCTGGTGTTTTTGCTCTGATTTCCCCTTGGTTTACTATTAGAGATATTTTCCCTATATCATCGAACTGAAATATAGCTACAGATGAAGCAGCAAGTACTTCAAAAGCTATAGAAACAAATTCTCTCAAAATCAACTCTGTTTGATGACTTGCTTCTAAAAGTCTTTCAACATAGCTTGGTTCAAAATTTTTTGAGAAGCTAAAGTAGTAGTCTGTTGCAGGAACAAGTGTGTTAGGAAATGATAAAATTTTTGATCTTGCTATCTCTTCTAGTTTGTTAAGGTTGAGCTTTGAGAAAGTCTGTGAAGCAGCTTCCAGATAGGTAGTTGCATTAAAACAGTCTCCTATTTCCGCAAGAAAAAGACCCATTTCAAAGTTTGACAGAGCTAGCTGATAGACAGACTTTGCGGTCTTTAGCAAGGAGATACTTTGATTGAAGGCAGCACGGGCTGCATGAAAATCCTTCAAAGCAAATTTCAATTTGCCTATAAGTCTTTGCAGGTAGCCAGCAAGCTCCAGCTTGGGTTCTTGTTCAAGCTTTGCTTTTGCCATATTAAGAAAATCTTCTGCTGTGCGTAGTTCATTTTTTTCAAGATGAATTTGTGCAATAACCATATAGGATACTGCTGCACAAGAAGGTGGGTTAGACTTAAATGTTAACTGTAGAGATCTTTTAGAGTAATCAAATGCTTGATCGTATAAATTTCTTTCCTTTGCAGTAAGAGCCAACAATCTGTAAGACTCGGCAAGGTAAGAAGAATCTTTAAATGTTGATAAAGTTTCTAATGAAGCAAGAAGGCAAGCTTCTGCTTTTTCATAGATGCCTTGCTGATATTTGAGATATCCAATAATCTGAGTTGTTATAGCTTGAGTAAGTTGATTGTTGGAGAATTGAGAGAAGTGGAGGCTTTTGCTAAGTACCTCTTCAGCCAAAGTCCACTCCCCACGAAATATCAGCACTTTTGCTAGTAGGTTGTAAGCAATACCTAGAAGCTTTGTGTGACCAAGTAGTTCTAGGTACTCTATGGCAGATTGGTATAGATGTTGAGCTTCATCCAACTCCGCTAAGTTATATTCTACATTTGCAAGATTTATCTGTGAGACGCTTTGAAGAAGAGTATCTTTTAACTCTTTTGCTAAGCTTAGTGCTTGACAAAAGTAGTTTTTTGCAGAACTAAGGTTTTGTTCCTTATATTCTATAAATCCTAACTTCAAATATATCCAGGATAAGAAAGAAGATTCTGAGCTTTTACGCTGATACTCGACTGCTTCAAGCAAGTAATCGCGAGCGATCTTGTACTCTTCGCTTTCAATGTAACTGCTTGCAAGCATGTAGTATGCTTCTCCTATGCTCGCTTCATAACCCGATTCTTTAAAGTTTTTGATAGCTTGGTTTAGTAGTGCAATAGCTTTTGGTAAATTTCCTGACAGCTTGTACAAACAGCCAAGCCTCAAATCTATCTCTGCACGCTCTTTGACAGATACAGATATAGGGTCGTAGATCTTCAAAACCTCAATTGCATTATCATAGTTACCAGCTATTTCAAGAGATTTTGAATACAGTAGGCGTATAGAGACCTCTTCTTGCAAGCTCAATCCAGGTTTTGAGAGCAGATCCCGAAACCGTTCCATAGACTCTTTCTGGCTTTGTTGCTGCAAAGCGTCTTCAGCAAAAATTACATCTTGTGCGGACATAAAAGTTTCTCATAAAGTTGTAGAGAATATCTGCTAAGACAGATATTCTCTACTTTCAACCAGATTGATCTTACGAAGGCGAAGTTCAGAGATAAACCTTTGAGGTTTTATTGCAAGCTCTTGAGGCGTTGCACCTTTAAGCTCTGTTTCTCCGCGTGCCATCATTTGTGCAATGATAGATGCAGGAAATGAAGTTGTGCGCATCATTGCGCTCAATCCAGATTCTTGGTCAAATCTATCAACTATTTCATATACCACTTTCTCATTCTCTTTTCCATTTCTTCCTGTAACTGCAACTCTAATAAGCACAAAGTCTGGGCCTGGAGGAGGAAGTTTTTCTACCAACAGCTTACCAAGGAGGGTTCTTGGAGCGACTGCCATTCCATTTAGCTTGACAAGAGAGCTTTCAGCTAAACCAAGATCGATAAGTAGCTTAAATTTTTCACAGTGTCCAGGATAGCGTATGGTCTTATAGTCGAGGTTTTTGATACGCCCGCAAAAGCTTTTTGGGAGAGTTGAGGTTCCTCCCGATGTGTGGAAAGCTTCCAGTTTTCCAACAGTTGCAAATTCAAGCTCTTCAACTTCGGTCATTGACTCAACCTCTTTAATAACGCCGTTGCACACAACCCTTGCCTTTTCGACATATTCATTGATCAAGCCTTCTACAGAGAAGACCATCTGGTAGTCAAGAGGAGGCTTTGGCTTTTGTGGAAGTCCTCCTACTCTTATATGTATCGAGTCTAGCTCTTCGAACTTTGATGCACCGTGAGCTGCTATTATAGAAACCATGCCTGGAGCAAGTCCGCAGTCAGGAATTATGTTTATTCCTGCTTCTTTTGCTTCACGATCAAGGGCTAATTCGGCATCTACAACACTATTATTTCCACCTAGATCACAGAAGTTGGTTTTGGTTACAATAGCTGCTTTTGCAAGTATTAAGTTATGTTTATATACTATGCAACTTATACAGGAATCGTGACCACTCATCAACTCCAAAAGTTTTTCATAGTTTGTAACATCAAGTTCTACAGTTTTCAGTTTTTTGCTATTAAGTTTTGATTCAAGGTATTGGAGACTGTCTGGCTGAAAATCAGCTACAGTTACAGAATCTACATCTTGACTATGGATTAGGTCATAAGCTGCACCAAACCCCATCCGGCCTGCACCAAGAACTAAAATTCTCATTTTTTTCAAGCTCCATTTAATCTTTTATTTATTGTGAAGCTACAAGTTCTGAAATCTTTCTCTCGACTGCTTCTATTACTTCATTGACTTCTAATTTGTTTAAGCAGTCGTGATGAGTGCATTTCTGTACTTGTGCATCACCTTCTAGGCGAAAACAGGGGCTGCAGGACAGATTTTTTCTAACTATTGTATGTATATTTCCTATGGGGGCAGTGCGTCTATAGTCTGTTGGGCCATAGATTGCAACAACAGGGGTATCTACAGCTACTGAGACATGCATCAGTCCACTATCATTGCATATGACAAGGTTACAACGTTTAATGAGTGCTGCAACCTCTTTAATAGTGGTACTGCCAGCAGAGATGGCTATTCTTGCAGATCCTTCTTGACCTATCTGCTTAAGACTCTGCTCTATCATATCAAGCTCGTTGGGTGAACCGAGCATAAGAAGATAGCTATCTTCGTATCTGGTGAGAATTTCTTTTACAAGGTGCTGATAGCGTTCTGGAGACCATTGTTTCCATCTCATATTCACAGAAGTTCCCATCTGTATACCTATTAATAGTTTATTGCTGGGTATCTTATTGGTTTTTAGAAACTGGTCTGCAAAAGCTTCATCTGCAGTATTGATGTGTATGAAGGGGCGTCTTTTGAGGAAATGATCAGGTATGTTTAAGGCGCGGGCAAGAGCAAAATAGCGGTCTACTTCGTGTTCTGATTCTTCCATTTTGACTGCAACGTTATAGATAAAACCGTAACGGTCTGGCCAACCTGGACTTTTAACGTGTCCTACTCTGTAAGTTGCACCGCTAAAACTTACTAGCATTGCGAGAAAGTAGGAGTTGCTGTGAAATTCATTGATTATTAGATTATATCTGCTATGGCGAATATGTAAGATATGCTCTATCCAGATTCTCCAGCCTGCTTTATTAGAGACATCAAAAACTTTTCTAAAGTGTCCGGAGTCGGCCAGTACATCTTCACAGCCTGTCTTGTTACCAACTTGTAGGTCTATCTCTGCTTCTGGAAAGTATCTTCTAATTGCATCGATAGTTGGCGTGTAGAGGATGAAATTTCCTATACCGTGGTAGGCGCAGATCAATATTTTTTTAACGCGGCTTGGCTCAGGTGCTCTTCCTGGTTTTCTGAGCAGTAGGGCGTTGTAGATACGAAGAGACTTTTCTATAGCGTGTTCAAGCCAGTACTCAAAGTTGTACATAGCTTTATATTCTGGTATATCAGAAAAGTTTGAAAGCTGGAAAAGCAGAAGAGGCCAGTGAAAGTAGCCTGGCCTCTAAAGTTATTCCGTATGGAGGTGAAGGGAATCGAACCCTTGTCCGAAGACCTTCAACGGTCGAATCTACATGCGTAGTTGTTTCACTTTGAAGTTTTCGCTCTGTGTGGTAGTGGAAACAACAAGCACCAAACATTGCTATCTCAGTTTATCTCATTGCCTGAGCCTGAGAAATTTCAGGCAACCAGCCCGCTAAAGTGACGCCTTTGAGAAGTCCGCAGGCTTGACTACCCAAAGACGCTAGCTGACTTAAGCAGCTAGTGCAAATTCTTGATTATTTGCAGTTAACTTTTCCATGCAGTTAACAGGTTACATGGTTCCTGGCATGCATCGGCTCGCCTCATGAATCCCCGTCGAAGCCTGTCACCCCCTAAAAACTGACAAAGACTAGCATTTGTAACCGTAATGTGTCAAATAGTTTATCTGCTTGAGCAGATATTTTTAGCTATTCTTTGGTATGGCTATATTCTGGTATTTTAAAGGCAGCAGAAAATCTGAAAAATCTGCTTGCTTCCTTTTTAGGCTATGATACTTTACCTTTGTTCAGAAAACTTTAAGAATTAAGAACTTACCGTCTTTTTCTTTCAAATTTATAAGTATCAGAATCTCATGGCATTACAAAACTCCCAGCAACTTACAATTCTCTGTCTTGCAAGTCTTTATGTTGGCAATACTTTTATTCGTGAGTGCCATCGTCTTGGCCATAAGGTCTTTCTTATTACAAAAGAGAGAACTATGAAAGATGATTGGGATCGAGAGGTCGTTCAAGACTTGATCGTGATGCCAAACAGTGCAGACACAACTCTCTACATAGATGCTGCAAGCTATTTATCAAGGCAGAATAGATTTTCAGCAGTAGTAGCTCTACACGAGTTTGATGTTTTGACGGCTGCTTTCATAAGAGAGCATCTAAATATTGCTGGCGCAGAGCTGTCCCAAGTACGGTTTTTTAGAGATAAGTTGGCAATGCGTTTAGAATCACACAAAGCTGGTATTAGAGTTCCATCTTTTACTAGCCTAGCTAACTATCAAGATGTAAAAGAATTTACAGACAAAATACCTAGTCCTTGGATGCTCAAGCCTCGTGCAAATGCAGGTGGAATAGGTATAAAAAAGATCAAGTCTAGTGATGAACTATGGGCAATGATTGGAGAACTTGAAAACCGCCCCCTGTTTCACGAAAGACCTTCTTACTATCTACTTGAGAGATATATCCAAGGAGATGTCTATCATGTAGATTCACTTTTGCATAGAGGAAAAGTAGTGTTTTCTTCTGCTAGCCGCTATAGCCGTCCACCATTCAACATTTATGAAAAAGGTGGGATTTTTAGCAGTTGCATAATCAAGCATAATTCAAAAGAAGAGAAGCAGCTTTTTAAGTTGAATCGTGAAGTTGTAGCTGTTCTTGGTCTAAAAAACGGCCCAGCTCACACCGAGTTTATTCGTAGTGCAGAAGATGGCCATTTCTACTTTTTGGAAATGGCTGCACGTGTTGGAGGAGCCAACATTGCAGAGACCTGTGAAGCAGCATATGGTATAAACCTTTGGGCAGAATGGGCAAATATAGAGACAGAGTCACAATCACACCCTTACAAGCTTGAAACAAAGTTTAAAGACTATGCTGGTGTTGTTATCTCACTTGCTCGTCAAGAGTGGCCCGACACATCATCTTTTAATGACAAAGAGATGGTTCAAGCGATAAACAAGCGCTTTCATGTAGGTCTTATTTTACGTTCAGAAAAGCAAGAAAGAGTGGCCGCTCTTATAAAGGATTATGAGAAGCGTATAGAAGAAGAGTTTGCTACTAGTGCACCGCCAATTGAGCGACCTGAAGAGCTTTAGGTTTTTAGAAAGAGGAGAGACAAAGGCTCTCCTCTGCTGCTAGTTACTGATTCATCGATGCAAGAAATTCGGCGTTGTTCTTTGTCTTTGACAGACGTTCAAGTATCAATTCCATCGATTCAACAGGTGAAAGAGGGTTAAGAACTCTTCTGAGCACGAAGATTCTTTGAAGGTCTTCTCT
>JAEUQL010000003.1:0-9670 GCA_016789295.1 Blastocatellia bacterium
CATGGTAGCAGGAATAGTTTGGTCTGGTCGCCATTTTGGTGTCTATTTTCACGGTGATCCTATAGAAATATTGAGCCTTTTAACTTGGTTTACATATCTCTTTATAATACATTACAGGGTAACGGCTGGTTGGCGTGGAAGAAGGGCTGCTATAGTTGCAATAATCGGCTTTGTTTTTGTTCTCTTCAGTCTTGTAGGTTTTAAGTATCTTGGCGGTTTTCATGTGTTTCAAGGATAACCTGAGTCGATTCGAGCCATGGGGATTATTTTAGTAGGATTAAATCACAGAACTGCACCTGTAGAAGTAAGAGAGAGGTTGGCTTTTGGTGAGCAGACTTTAGAGCCAGCTCTGCGTGGCCTTGTTGATAATCAAAATATCAGCGAGGCTGTCATCGTCTCAACTTGCAACAGAGTTGAGATAGTGGCAGCAACTCCTGCACCGTCTCCAGATGCCGTAGACCGTGTGTTCAGCTTTATTTCAGATTTTCATAGACTTGGAAAAGTTCCCGAAAAGCACCTTTATGCGCACATAGATCAGACTGCTGTTAGACATCTCTTTCGAGTAGCTTCCAGTTTGGACTCAATGGTAGTGGGAGAACCTCAGATTTTGGGGCAGGTCAAAACTGCTTACACTAGAGCTGTCGAAGTAGGAACTGTTGGCAAAGTACTAAACCAACTAATGACACGTGCTTTTACTGTTGCAAAACGTGTTCGAACAGAAACAGAGATAGGATCAAATGTAACTTCTATCAGTTCTGTGGCAGTCGATTTAGCCAGAAAAGTTTTTGACCAGTTGAAGGATAAATGCGTAATGCTTGTTGGTGCAGGTGAGATGGTTGAGTCGGCAGCCAAACACCTTATGTCTGAAGGTGTGAAGAATTTCTTGATCTGTAACAGAACTCCAGAAAGAGCAAAAGAGTTGGTTGCTACTTTCGGAGGTGAAGCAGTAGAGTTTTCTAGACTTTCTTCAAACTTGTCTCGTGCTGATATAGTCATATGTTCCACAGGAGCACCTAACTATGTAATCACTGCAAATGACTGCAAAAAAGCTATTGAATCGCGCCGCTTTCGTCCAATATTCTTTATAGATATCTCTGTCCCTCGCAATATAGATCCAGATGTAAGTAGATTAGAGAACCATTTCCTCTTTGACATAGATGATCTCGAAGGTGTTGTTGGTGAAAACATGAGACAGCGTCAAAGAGAAGCTCTCAAAGCTGAAACGATCATCGAACACGAAGTAGAAAGCTTTTTTGAGAGAATGGAAGTTGTAGACATAGGTCCAACAGTCAGTGCTTTGAGAGAGCATATAAATGAGATGGTACTTAACGAATTTAACCGTTTGCGGTCAAAATTGGGTAAGCTTACACCAGAACAGGAAGAGGCTATAAAACAGATACTTCTCAGTTCGGTTGTAAATAAGTTTATGCACCCTCTCATTACTTCACTACGTGAAGGTGCTCGCTCAAATGGCAATGGCGTTGACATTATCGAACTCTACAAGAATGTTTACAATCTTAAAGGTAGAATAGAACGGCAATTCCAAGATGAAGATGTCTGAGACATTGAACTAGTAGTTAAATAAAAATTACAAGAGAAAGTTATGATTAGAATCGGATCACGTGGTAGCAAGCTTGCTCTTTGGCAAGCCAATTGGGTAAAAGAGAAACTAGAAAAACGGTTCCCTGATGCAGAAGTGTCAATAAAGATTATAAAGACTACAGGTGATCGGCTTCAGCAAGAAACAGAAGTTTCACAATCGATCCCAAAAGGACTATTTACAAAAGAGATACAAGATGCAGTCCTCAGAAATGAAGTTGATATAGCTGTTCATAGCCTCAAAGATCTTCCTACAGATACCCATGAAGGTCTAACACTTGTTTCGATAACAAAGCGTGAAGATCCCCATGATGCTGTTGTCTGTCGCAGCAGCACAACCAAGCTTGCCGATCTGCCACAGGCAGCACGTGTAGGTACAAGCTCAACACGTAGAAGATCGCAGCTACTCAACCTTAGACCCGACTTACAGATAGAGGAAGTTAGAGGTAATGTTGATACCAGACTTCGCAAGCTTGATGAGGGTGAATTTGACTGTTTGTTACTGGCTGCTGCTGGTTTGATAAGGCTTGGTTTAAAAGATAGGATCTCTGAACTGCTTTCTCCAGAAGTTATGGTACCAGCAGTGGGGCAGGGTGCACTGGCAATCGAGACTAGAAGTGATGACAAAGAGACTCAACGATATATCCGAACACTAAACCATAAAGCAACACATATCTGTTGTTATGCTGAGCGTGTCTTTCTTGAAGCACTTGGTGGTGGTTGCCAAGTACCCATAGCTGCTCACGCACAGATAGAAAAAGAGAGATTGATGTTGAGAGGCTGTGTTGCCAGTCTAGATGGAAAGATAGTAGTCAAGCGTGCAATTTCTGGTACAGTTGAAGAGGCTGAATTTCTAGGTAACAAGCTTGCAGAGAAGATATTGGCTGCTGGTGCAGACAAGCTACTTAAAGAGATCAAAACTTTAGGTCGTAGCAACACACCTTCTAAAATAGGCTAGCCCTATGATAGGAAAGAGAGTCTTAATAACTAGACCAAAACCTCTAAAAGAAGTAGACAAACTTACGGAACTTCTTGCAGAGTCTGGTTTCGATATCTTTCATTGTCCGACTATTGAGATAATTCCACCAGATAGTTTTCTACTTCTAGATCAAGCATTATCAGAACTCAATCTATATGACTGGATAGTCTTTACAAGTAGACATGCAGTAGATGCTGTAGTTAAAAGGCTTAACCATCTATCTATTAAAGTTCCTACAAAGCTAAAAACTCTAGCGGTTGGTACAACTACTGCAGAGGTAGCAAAAAAAGCAGGCTTCTCTATAACTTTAACTCCAGAGAAATTTAATGCAGAGACTACACTGCAAGCTATTAGCAACTACTATCAGACAGAGCTTGAAGGTATCAACTTTCTCTTTCCACGTTCATCGATAGGGCGTGAGACTTTGGTTGTTGGAATGTCTCAGCTTGGAGCAAGTGTCAAACTTGTTGAGGCTTATAGAACAGAGATGCCAAAGACTGCACAACAAGAGATAGAACGGTTACTGCTTCCAAAAGCTAGCGTAGACCTAGTTGTTTTTACAAGTCCTTCGGCGGTACAGAATATATCTGAACTGCTTGCACCAAGAAAGGTGAATGAGGTACTTTCTAAAACTCTTGTTGCATGCATAGGACCTGTTTCGGTAAAGGCTGCGAAAGAACTGGGGATTTGTGTAGATATATGTCCAAGCAATTCTACGGCTATTGATCTAGCAGAAGCTATCAGAGAATATTTTTTAAAAAAATTGTAGCCACAAAGTATTTGATCTCTCTTCACACTTTGTGGCTATGAATCTAACTGCTCTACTAAACTAGATTAGTAGCGTCTGAACCCGCCGCCATTGTCACCCCGACTTGAACCACGATTGCCGCCATTTCTATTGCCAGAAGGACGTCTCTCTTGAGGTCTAGCTTCGTTTACCTTCAAAGTGCGACCTTGATACTGCGTTCCATTGAGCTGTGATATTGCTGCCTCGCCTTCAGATCTATCAGCCATTTCTACAAAACCAAAACCGCGTGATCGACCTGTATCCTGATCAGTAATGATGCGTGCCGACTCTACCCTGCCAATCTGTGCAAAGAGATTATTTAGATCTCCATCTGTCGTAGAGAAAGAAAGATTACCAACATAAAGTTTCATACTATCCATTTACCACCTACTAATTAATTTAGTTTTTTGATGGAACGCTCACTGCAGTAGATTCTGGCGGGGTACTTTCGAGGACTCCGAGCTTCCTCCACTTGTGCAATAGCAGTTCCGGTTACCTTTGTACGCTCTTGGAACGAAGCCTAAACTGGCGAGTTTGAGATTTCGAATCAGTCCACCTGGACCTAGCGCGCCTGTATTCTAGCATCCAAAAGTAAAGATGCAAGTTTTTTTCCGACAAATATTTTAGTATTTGGTTTACAGCTTAAGACAATTTAATACATGCTTTGGATAAAGAGGTAATGTTGTAAATTGCAACAAGAAACAGTAGTTGCGCTGACCAAGGAATAGGTTAAAAATAGTAAGCCGTTTTTTAGTAGCAGAAAAGTTTTTGCTCACAAGATAATTAAACGAAAACCTCTACTTAGTAAGAGTTAAACTTCTCTTATAATCACAACTAGGTTATATAACTGAAGTGAAAGCAGTAAATCTTATATATTTTTTGAGACTATTCTATCAACTTCCGCACTCATCTTTCCTTGCAGCATTAAGAAGTACATTCTAAAATCCCCCATAAGTGAATAGAATGGGTACTTGAAAGTTGCAGGTCGATTCTTTTCTATAAAAAAATGTGACAACCAAGCGAAGCTGTAAGAAACTACAAGAACTAAAGGCAGAGCTTTCCAATTTCCTGTGGACAATATGTATAGCAATAGTAGTAGTCCAGCAGTTGTCCCTATGAAATGGTAGGTTCGTGTTGCTTTAATACTGTGCTCCTTTACATAGAAAGGCCAGAAAGCTTCAAAGGTCTCAAATTTCTCAACAGCCATGGCCACCTCCTGAGTAGTTAGCAGAAACAAGCTCTAAATAGACTTGTTGATAGAAGAGAGATTTGCAATTATTGCATTCTTTAGGTTATTGCCAAAAGTCGTTTTTTAGAGACTGAAAAAATAGAAAAATTACAGTGAGATTGACTTAAAACTGAATGCAGCGTATAAGTCCTAGTACTGTTTTTTCTGAAACTGCCCAACTGTAGTAGAGCCTTTCTGTGCAATACTACAAGGGCGCAGACCATATAGTAGTAGAAGATCTCCCTTTAAGAAAGATTTAGGAATCGATTTGGAAAAGATTATGGAAAATAATCTTTTAGAAAACAGATACAAAGTCTATGAACTTCTGGGTGAAGGTGGAGTAGGCACTGTATACAAGGCTCTCGATCTTGAGACTGGCAAAGACATAGCAGTGAAGTTTTTGGTTCAGCAGCAGACCGAAAGCCAGACATTTCAACAGATGCGGAGCCGGTACTTTGAGAGAGAGATCTCTTTGCTTAAAAAGATCCGGCACTCTTCTATAGTATCTTTTTTGGGTAGTGGGTACACAAAAGAAGGTTTCCCATATCTACTTATGGAGTATGTTGAAGGACATACCCTCGCAAAAGATATAAGTGAAAATTCACCAATGCTTGTAGGAAGAGTATTCAAAATTCTCCAGCCCCTCTGTTCTGCACTTGCTTGCATACACCAGCATGGTGCAATTCACCGGGACTTGAAACCTGAAAACATAATGATTACAGACAAGGAGGGTAGGGAAGAGATAAAAATTTTGGATTTTGGTATAGCCAAACTTCTTGAACCATCTGAAGGGGAGAATGTTATGCCAATAACTCAAGTTGGCAACATAGTGGGAACTGTTGCTTACCTTTCTCCTGAGCAGTGGTTAGAGAAGGAGTTGGATCAGAGAACTGATATATATGCACTTGGGTTGATCGTTTATGAGATGCTTACTGGAAAACATCCGTTTCGTTCTGACAGTTTAGAGCTTTCTATGCTCATGCACCTCAATGAAGACCCCGCTCCTCCATCAAGTCTCAATTCAGATCTGCCCATCTTTCTTGACGAAGTCATTTTACGTAGTCTTTCAAAAGAGAAACAAGACAGACAAGCCAGTGCTATTGATTTTTTGACTGAATTTGAGAATGTTCTTGCTGATATATATCGCAGAAGTCTCAGCTATCTTTCAAATCCAGCAACTGAAACACTCTCTTTTGAAGCTAATAACGATGACGAGGCATAGACCTTTTGATTTGTTAGGCTAATAATAATATTTGGAGGATATAGGATGCGTGGTCGTAAGTTTTTTATTGAATGGAAAGAAGATGAAAGTCTATTTGTGCAACATATGAGTCTGGAAAAGTCTGCTGAAAGTAAGATTAGGATTAAAGCACTTTTAATGCTCAAGCACGGTAAGAAGCTGAAAGATGTTGGGCAAGAGCTAGGTATTCATTACAGAACACTCCAAAAGTGGATCTACTGGTACAGAAAAGGTGGAATCAAGGAAGTTGTCAAGCACAAGCACGGTGGTAGACAGGGAAGAGCTGTAAGACTGACTTTAGATCAGCAGCAGAGACTTTTACAAAAAGCTACAAGCTCAGGCTTTGAAACACTTTCGGCGGCTGTGGATTGGGTAGAGCAAGAGCTTGGAGTGAAATATACTTACTGGGGACTTAGGAAACTTTTCCAAAGGTTGAGTTTGGGTAAGCATACAGATCAAAAAAATAGTCTCAACAGACAGAAGATATAGCTGGAAGAAAAAGCTTGAGCAGCAACACTGATTAAAGAGCTTTTAGATCTTTCCAAGTTGTCTCAAAGCCTCATAAAGCACTATGGAAACTGAAGTTGCAAGATTGAGGCTTCTCACTTTTCCAGCAGGCATTGGGATAGTCAGGCACCTATCCCAATTTTCTTGAAGCAGATAAGAAGGAAGCCCAGAGGTTTCAGAGCCGAAGAATAGGTAATCATTCCATTTGTACTCAACGCTGGTGTAGCTTCTTGAAGCTTTGGAACTGAAATACCAACAAGACGCTGGTTGGTAGGTCTTCTCAAAGCTAGAAAGGTTTACGTGCTTGTACAGATCCACGTGTGGCCAGTAATCAAGGCCAGCACGCTTAATGGCTGCATCGTCTACTCGAAAACCAAGAGGTTCTATCAAGTGAAGTCTGGTTGCCGTAGCAGCACAAAGTCTCGCAATGTTACCTGTGTTTGGGTGTATCTCCGGTTCCACCAGAACTATATTTAGAAGTTCAGTCATCAATAATAGTAATCTTTCTATCTTTTTGTTACCTGTGCTGCTTTTGCTGCTAAAGCTTTTGCATTCTCTATCTCTGAAAGTCCTTTGATTACTTGTGGGTCAACTTCAATGTAGACCTGTTTTGCTGCCTCTATGCCATATGCAGCAGTGGCAATCTCGTTTCTGAGCAGTAGCTTGACTGTTTCTAGGTTCTCATCTACTAGCTTGGGAGAAATTTTTGAATCAAACTTTGTTCCATCTTTTGCAAGGAAGTTTTTGAAAGCTTCTATAACAGCATCTGTTATAGGAAATTCATCAGCTTTCAGTATATGGTCACCTTGCATATCTCCTGTTTTGTAGCTTCCAAGTTGATCTACTTGACCGTTTGTGAGTTGTCGAACAAAGAAGAAGACAGGGTCTTGGAGCCTGAAAGCTGCGCTTGTAAACCTACGCCCCTTGACTAGTACATCGGGTGTCACTCCACCACCACCATAAACCTTTCTTCCAGAATCGGTTTTGAACTCTGGCCTGTCACTGAGGTCGTTCTTATTCTCTTCTCTTTTCAGATAGTAGTTGTATCGAGAAGTGTTTGAATAGTCTCTCTGTATGAGGCGGCCACTTGGAGTGTAGTACTTGGCTGTTGTCAGACGTAGACCTGAACCTCCAACTATATCAAAGACTGTTTGAACAAGCCCTTTTCCGAAAGTCACATCCCCAACCAGTACTGCTCTGTCGTGGTCTTGTAGAGCACCAGCAACGATCTCTGAAGCACTTGCACTGCTGCCATTGACCAGAACAACTATAGGAAAGTTTTCTGGATTACTATTTCTTGCTTCTATGGTTCTGTCTGTAATAGCCCCTTTTCTTCCTCTTATGGTTAAGAGAGTCTGCCCTCTTTGAATGAAGAGATCGAGTACATCTAGTGCAGCTTGAACTAGACCACCAGGGTTATCTCTTAAGTCAAATACTAGCTGTGTCATTCCTTGCTCTTTCAACTTCTTAACTGCTTCGGAGACCTCATCGCCAGTGGTTCTTGCAAAAGCTCTCTGCAAGGATATGTAGCCAACACCAGGTTTGATCATGTAGGCATTTGATACAGAAGGGAGTGAGACAGCATCTCTAGATATTAATACTTCTACAGGTTTAGATTCACCAGGTCTTGAAACTGCAACTTTTACCTGCGTGCCACGAGGCCCTTTCAGCTCTGAAGAGACTTTTGCAGAGTTCCAACTTTCGGTTGATTGTCCGTTTACTTCTATTATCTGATCACCGTACTTGAGACCTGCTCTGGCAGCAGGAGTGCCTGGGAATGGAGCAAGAATATAGACTTTGTTTTGGCGTTGTGTAACTGTTGCACCTATTCCAAAGTATTCACTCTGTTGTTGAGACCTAAGTTCGATGTAGTCGTCTCTGCTGTCAAAATCTGAGTGTGGATCGAGCGTTCGGAGCATACCTGTGATAGAGTTTTCAACAGCTCGGTTATAATCAACCTCTCCAGCATAATTGGCTTCAACAACTGCCAATGCTTCTATGAAGCTGTCAGTGACGACGGCTCCATTAAGGCTACTTTTAGAGGTTGCTTGAGAAGCCGACTTGGCAGGTAAAGCAAACTGCCCAAAAAATAGAAAAAGTGCTGCAACCAGCACAAACCCGGTCATTTTGTAGTTTCTATATCTTTCTCTCACTGCTTGAAATCTCCTAAGTCTTTGCAGTTTCAGCAGACTCTTTTGCAAGAGCTTGTCGAACGATTATAGAACGAAAACTCCAGCTTGGCGACCAGTCAAGGTCATTAATATATCTGTAGCATGGTTCTGTTGCTGGTGGCTTTTGGTGATGTGGCAATAGTAGCAGATTCTCTTTGAGTGAAGGCTCAGCAAGGATAAAGAGATTATAAACAGCTATTGAGCTGATCTGTAGCCGTTCTGGGCTGTAGTTTTTGAAGAACTGTCCCTAGAACTTGTATCTTTTGAAGTGACTCTGTAATATGTACCGGCCAGAGTTTCGAATCCGTTTCTCTGGCAGCAAAATAACTTCGCTTTCTTCTAGGGCCGATCTTATCTCTTCGGCCCAACTTTTTTCTTGCGAGTTAGCGTGTAACTCCTTCAGCTCTTGCGTTTGTTAGCTTTTTCAAGTTTAATCTATCCGTTCAACTACTGAGTATGGAGCTGAGGTCTATGGCTATAGGACAACAAGAGATAATAAAGAGAGTAGAAAAGATAAGAGATTATCACAAATTAGCCCCAATCGCTTTCGAGCGTCTACACATTAACCGTGGACGGCAGTTGATGTATGAACTTTTAAAAGATGTCTTTGGTGACCCAATGATGGCTCCTGGCAAGCAGTTTAACGGGGATTGGGAGATGCTTTTTACGCAGTTGGGTGTAGATTCTCTTTCTGCTGCAATAAGCTTACAGATTCAGCAAGTACAGCAGAAAGCGATAGAAGAGCAACAGAAGAAGATAGAACTGGGTATTTTGCGCCTTGCTTCCCAAACCACTTCTCAGGTAAAAGCCCTTCTTTTGGACACTGCTATAGGCAATCTAACATTGAAAAAACCTGGAGAGATCTCTCTGGAAAGCCTTGTAGCCAGGCTAGAAAATGACTATGGTAAAGGGCCGACACCTCCAGAAGGAGAAAAGCCTTTTACCTGGCTAATTATATTAGAGCAACAGAAGGTTGCTGGATTGAAGGCTTGGGTAGAGTATGAATTGAAGGTGGTAGAATACCAACTCTCTTCTCTTCCAGTTCAGGAAGAGAAACCAGATAAGATAAACTTTGAGCTAAGAATAGTGAAAAACAGGATAGATTATCTCAAAGAGTTACTAAAACACTTGCAGTAGCCAGCTACTTCTTGTTGGTTTT
>JAEUQL010000003.1:9680-25510 GCA_016789295.1 Blastocatellia bacterium
CCATAAATACCAAGATGCAATGCTTCTGTAGGGTTTCCATGGTTCTGCTATCTCTAGCATTTCTTTGGCTTTGGGTAGCTGTGTTAAGTTATAGTTGACCTGAATAGCACGCTGAATCCCTAGATCTGCTACTGGTAAGATGTCGGGGCGGTTTAAAGAGAAGATAAGAAACATCTGAGCCGTCCAAACACCAATTCCTTTTACTTTAACCAATTGTTCAATAATCTGTTCGTCTTCCATTTCTTGGAAACGCCTTGGGGTAATAGCTTTGGATTGAAATGCTTCAGCAAGCGTTTTGATATAAGTTGTTTTAGCTCTAGATATACCAACACCTTGTAGTTGTTCGTCAGGAGTTGAAAGGATGTCAGCCGGTGAAGGGTTGCTCTTTTCATACAGTGCTTTAAAGCGTCCAATTATGGCAGCAGCAGCTTTTACAGAGACTTGCTGTGAGATTATGGCGTCACACAGCACGAAAAAATAGGGTCTTTCAGGCTTTATTTTGCATGGGCCACACAATGCTATTATTTCAGCTAGTGTCTGGTCTACACTTGATAAGTGTTTTTCTGCTTCTTTGATCACGCTGCTAACCTCAAGTCAAAGTAGTTTGCGCAGTCGCTCCATCTTGGCTAATATAACCGACTGTGAACTCGCCAATATTTCATTACTACAAAGTGTTACTTCCATTAGTTTCTGCCCTCGATACAAAATCGAGTAACGAGGTGAAAGACGCTGTTAAAGAGATAGACTATCTAATTGAGACCCTTTCTCATTCAGAACTGACTCCTAGTGAACAGGAAGAGACAGAACTGGCCTACTGGGCATGGTGGGAGAAGGTCAGAAGAGGGCTTCAATGCTAACGTTTTTTCAATCAACTCCTACTTAAGAAATAGTATTGCTGCAACCACAATAATAACCAACACTAAAATGATGCCTATAATTAGTGGGAGCTTCGAGCTAGGTTTCTCTTCTGCAGAAGCAGTGCTAGGTGCAGGGATGCTTGTAGCCGAAGGCTGTTGTACAGATTTGGGTGGAGTTGATGGTGTAGTCACCAAAGGATCAATTACCTGTTGGTTTGCTGAGTTTTGTGTTTGAACTGCGGGCATTGCAAGTACGGTCTTCATGTCGTCGTGTGATGGAGGAGAGACTATCTTGGGCATTGCAATGACAGTGTTCATACTATCAAGGTCTTGTTGTCCAGACTGATTTTTTGCTGCTGCAAGCTCTTTGGCTATTTGGGCAGAGTCAAATCCACTTACTTGTGTGGCATAAGGGTCTGGTTCAGGGCTTGCTGTTTGATTTTTTGCTGCTGCAAGTTCTTTGGCAACTTGTGCAGAGTCAAATGCTCCGACCTGTGTGACATAAGGGTCGTCAGGTGATGGAGGTTGGCTATTTTTTGCTGCTGCCAACTCTTTGGCAACTTGTGCAGCACTGAACCCACCAATTTTGGTAGCGTAAGGGTCATCAACATCCTGGTTTGAGGAAGCTTGTGGAGTACCAGAACTACTGATTGGCTTCCCACAGTTTCTGCAAAACTTGCTTTGACCAGTAGCTTCTGCACCACACGATGGGCAAAACATACTTAATTATCTCCAGACCGTGGATTAGTTTTTCAGGTGCACAGAATACAACTTTTTGTTCTAAATTATCAAGGTCAATCTTATGATTTTGAGCTAGTTAACCGACCTCTGTTCTGATAACTTGTAAAGCTGTAGTAGAGCTTCACAGGTCTGAGACCTTTGTACCTATTGCAGAGAGCCGTCAGCCTAGACAGCAGTAGATTGAGCAGCAGGGCAAAACAGAGAGCCTCTTGCCTACTTTCAGGCTTCAGTTTAGCAATGCTGCCAATTAAAGATCGTGAATCTTTCTGGAGTTTCGGTTGATTGGGTTCAAGGCTACAAGTTCTGGTTACAGCTTCAGATGCTTGGCTGCTTTCATTGCTGCTGTTGCAGGAAAGGTCTTCAAACTCGATTGTTGAAGTTGGAAACTTGAGGGTATCGGTGGCCATACCGATTCTATGATTGGATAACGTTCCAGTTGTCTCGATTTTAGCGAATTCTTGCATTGTAAACTCTCTGAAAGTGTTACGAGGGATCTGCTGTTCGACTGCTTCCATTCGTGTTGTAGATTTCGAAGGGAAACTAGCCAGTATGAGTTTGAGCATTTCTGCTACAGACATCTCTGGCTTCTGAGCAGTAGCTATAGGTGTAGTAATGGCCGAAGTGTCGTAAGAACTTTTCTGCTTTTTCAGAGCTTGGTCTGATGGCATCCTGGCAACCAAGTTCTCATTGCTACTAAGTTGTACTGTAGGGTCACTGCTCTTTATCCAGTGCTTCCTCAAAGCATTTCCGCAATAGCGGCAATAGTTTTGATAGAAAGGGAAGTCAATCTGGCACTGTTTGCAAAGCATACTCTTCTCCTGCTGTTTTTCTATTTTACACAAAGCAAGAGCAACTTTTATACCAGCAGCCAAAAGACCATTGCAGTAAAGCTTAACTACTCTTTTTTCAATTAATTAGTAAATTTGGCAGTGATTATTTCCAGTTTACTCTACTGCCATCTTTGGCACTACTTTTATACTGAAATGCCATTTCTGGCAGACTTTGCCGCTATATGGTTTGACAGTGCAACCCCACTCAAGTAGGCTCCTTCAACTCTTGGTCCAGCACACCAGTCACCACACAGACCAATGTTGAGACTTTCGTCAAAAAGGCTTGAATCAGGCAACACTTCTGATGGAATCGCATAACGCCAACGATGAGTCTGGCTAAATAGAGGTGTTTGCAGTGGTATATGACTGCTAGCAAGTATCAGGTTAAACACTTCCATTAGTTGCTCATAGACGATATCTTTCGGTTTTTCTAACTCTTTTTCAGACCAACTAGCAGAAGCGTGAACTACCCAGCATTCTCCAGATCTTTCAGGCTTGCTGCTGTTTCTAGCTACCCAAGAGATCTTAGACTGGTTTACAAAAAGCCCATCAAAAGGCACTTTAAGTCTGTTTTCATAAGCAAGCATTAAAGCCCAGCAAGGAAGCATTTTGACCTTGGAGATTTTTGTGGCAAGGTCTGTAGCAAAATCGTCTATCAATAGAGATGCTTGAAATGGAGGGATAGCAAGAACAAGTATGTCAAATCCTTCAAACTTATGTCCTGACTCTTCAAAAAGTATCCATTGGCTACCGTTTTTAGCTACTTTGGTAATGTGGGTGTTTGTCAGGACTGGTAAATCTTTAGCAAGGTACTTGGCTATTGTATTCATCGTTGGAACTCCTACATAACGGGTAGGCTGATTAGGAATTTCTTCAAAAACTCCATATTCAAATGTAGCCAGACGACCAGACCATTCTGCTACAAGACCTTCTTTTATTAAAGGTTCGATGAAATGATGGAAAGGGTCGCTCCTAACTGTAAAGTACTGTGCTCCGTGGTCAAAACCGTAGAGGTCTGCACGTCTTGTGGCAATGCGACCACCAACTCCACGCGACTTTTCAAATACTTTAATGTCAAACCCTTGCTGTCTAAGGTTGTTTGCGCAAGCCAATCCCGATATTCCAGCACCTATCACCGCAACTGCTAAACCCATATCTTCCTCCAAAATAGCTATTTTCAACAGACTAAAGGTGTAGATTTACTCAACAAGGTTTCAAAGCTCTCTTAAATCGATTATTATTTTTGACCCGATATTATTAAAAGAGAGCCTTTTTAATCTCTACATAATAGATCCCGAAAAATCAAAACCAAATATATTTAGCTCTCTGCTTTTGTCGGGTAAGGGGGAAAATGAATGAGTAGGCTAGCTATTGCTGTGGCCGTTTTGATGATAGCTCTGTCTTTTGTAGCTCCTGCCTCAGCACAAGATCTCTTTTTTCGATCTACCAACCTGTCTTCAACAGGTTTTGGGAATACAGGGCTGACAGCAGCATCTTCAAAGACGGGCTATTTGAACACTGTACTGAATGAATCCAGGAATATTCAAGCAAACTCGCTGCCCTTTTTCAGTTCTGTAGACACTGCAATAGGAGACTTTAATAGAGACGGAACAAACGACATAGCTACTGCATCGGCAGATGATGCTGACAATAATGGTGTAGCAGAGTCTGGCTCTTTGGTCATATTCTTGGGCACAGGTGATGGAACTTTCCAAATACCGCGTCTTTTTAAGACCGTTGGAGTCCCAGTAGCTATTGCCGCAATAGATATAGAGAATGATCAATTCTTTGATGTTGCTGTAGCAGAGCGTGGTTTTGTAGAGGTTTTTACAGGCTTTTTTATTACTACAGGAAACAAAACTTTTCGAGATAGATTTGGACTTTCAGCCGACCCGTCTATGGATGCCTTAAAAACATCTGTGATGGACGTTGTGTCTATACAGTTTGGTAATTTTGACAATGACCCAGTAGTTGATATTGCTGTTCTTGAGCGCAATGGCACAGGAATGGTTGAAGTCTATCTGACACGCTCTAACTTTGGGGGTTATCCTGCTTCAGGAAATGCTAGCCTTTCATTTGCCACAATGGGAACCGTAGGAGTTTTTGGAGCAGAAATTGTCAAAGCAGTGCGTGCACTGGAAACAGGCATATCTAGCTTTCCAGATCCTAGCAGTGGAGGTGTAGATCAAGATACAGATATCTTTGTTGCTACTTCAAAAGGTGTTGAAGTTTTTGAAAATTCTGCTGGAGTCTTCACTGCTGTTGGCACAGTAGTTGGCTCTGGAATTGGACCAGTAGCGGTACTACTTGCTGACATAAATGGTGGTGGACAAGATATTATTCTCTTAAATCGCATATCACAGACTGTTTCTGTATTTACAGCAAGCGGCAATCCCAGCAGTCCTTATAATACCGAGATAAAAAGTGATGCTCCTGGCGCACCACTGACTATGGAGTTTTTCAGGTTTAACCAAGATGGTAATGCAGATCTAGCAATAGTTAACACAGCATTTTCTGGTGCTCCGTCAGGAAGTATCTCTGTTTTGACTAGTAATGGAAATGGAATATTTCAGTTGGTAAGTGATTTTAGAGCAAGTCAAGGTCTCCCACTGTTTAATCCTGCTTCTTTAGCCGTAGGGTTGCTGGACGGGGCATCATCAACCGACGACCTAGCCATTTCAGTTCCAAGAACAGGGCTGTCACCAGGTGGAGCACTTTTTCTTTCTAGCTCAGTGAGCTATCAGCCGAAGTTTCCCCAGATACTTACAACTACGTCTCTTTTGGCCGACCTTACTGGAACAGGTAACTTAAACGACCTTGTAGTTATAGAACAGAACTTGGGAATAGTTTTTGTTCTTTTGGAGCTTTCTGCAACTTCTCCTCCAATAGTTACTACTGTAAATGTAGGAGATGTTTTTACAGACCCCACAATCATGCCAACTTCTGCTACAGTTTTTAGAGACCCATCTTCTGGTCTTAACAACATAGCTATCACAGACGTAGGTGGAAGCCCAACAAGTGGCTTTGGTCAGATACTGGTTGCCACCAATAATGGCTCTGGTTTTGGCGATCCAACTATGCTTCGTCAGTTTGTTGCCAGTCGTGGTGCTACAAACCTTATGACTGGAGACTTCAACCAAGACGGTATAGATGATCTTGCTTACATCGACTATCTATCAAATTTTGCTGCCGTATTGATAAATGATGGCCAGAATGGGTTTAGTAGCATAAAGAGCCGTGAAACAGGTGGCTTTCAACCAGTTGCTGCAACTGCTGCAGACGTAAATGATGACGATATTCTTGACATTGTAGTTGTAAATAGAGGTTTGGGAGCAGAAGCAAACCAGTCTATAGTCTCAGTACTTATAGGCAGAGGAGATGGAAATCTGCAGCCGACAAATAGCCTATTGCAAGTGCCAAGTTCCGCCATAGCCATCACTGGTAGTTCTACTTTTGACTCTATACAGAACCGAAGGATTGTAGACTTCAATAATGATGGACTTCCAGACTTTGCTGTTGTTTCTACACGAGGTGACTCTAGTATTCCCTCTTTAACACTTCTTATCAATCGAATAGATAGTCCTGGGAGTTTCAACGTGCAGCCTCCTATTCCCTTGATTGATGGTACCAACAACTCAGGACTAGCTTTGCAGCTTGAAGACAGGTTTGGTGGTCCAGCAGTATTTTCTGGTAGAAATGGACCAAATGGATTTACTGCAGGCGTTGGAGGTGGGAACAGGATAGTTGATGTAGCCGACTTTAACGCTGATGGAGCACTCGATATCGTAGTTGCAGGAGCATTTGTTAGTGGAAATGACCCGAAAAACTTACCTTTCCGAGCTGCTATATATCTTCTTGGGAATGAGACAGCCAACAGAGTAAGAGTAGTGAGACCTCTCAGGAGTAGAGAGTATGGAGGCAGTGATCCGAGAGTTGCTGGGGCTGACAGTTTCATGGCAGCACATGCCGGAGAACTTTCGTCTACTCAAAACCTACTTCCAGATACAGTCTTTATATCTTTTAATGGAACTATTTGGCTCGATTCTAATTTCACTCCAATACTTAACCATGCTCCACAGATATTTATTCGTCGAGAAGACTTAAATGCTCCTGTTGGGCAAGGTCGCAAATATATAGTTACTGCTGGTGAAAGTGCTCTTATCCCAGTAGGTGGTTCTGACATTGACAATGACTCTCTTTCTTACAAGTTGGTTGCTTCTCCAACAGGACAGCAAGCTCCTTCATTTGTGACGCTTACTGATAATATGGACAACACTGCTACAGTGGTGATAAATGGTGCAGATGTCAACCGTGGCCCCTCCAATGCAGTCTTTACAATAGGCGTTGAAGTTCAGGATAAAGCTAGATCTGGCCCTGGTTCCAGACAACCACTTGCAACACGTGCATTCTTTACATTAGTTGTTAAGCCAAACAGTCCACCAATCATAGCACCAATAAATGACAGAACTGTTGTAGAAACAACAACAACTGAGATTGAGTTAAAGGTAATGGATAGAGAGAAAGATACCGTTACATTAGAGCTTTTCTGTGATAGGGATGGGGTAGTAAGTTTAGACAAGACACGGCTCACTATTGCACCACAAATAGGTGATGCTGGAAGATTTGCATGTGCCATAACAGCGACCGACCAATTTGGCCTTGCATCGACAGAAGATTTTGCAATCAATGTGGTTGCTGGAACTGCTCCAACAATCTCTCAAATTCCAGACCAGACTGTGAGAAAAGGAGAGGTACGAACTATAGATGTAGTTGCAGCTTCTGTAGAAAGGCCAGACGGATTGATGCTCAGCCTTGACCAAGCTCCTGACTATGTAACATTAGAGGAAGGCAATAATGGTAGAGGAGTAATCAGAATAGCTCCAACACTCAATGATGTCGATAGTGGTATGGTGACAGTCACGGCTACAGATTCTGCTAACCTATCAACATCAACCTCTTTTAAAGTTAATCTGGCTGAGGGACTGCGTATAACTGCTGCAACCTACTCACTGAACCGGCTCTTTATAAATGGTTTTGGTTTTGGAAGTGATGGTGCAAGAGTAGTTGTAAATGGGCAAGATGTAAGCAGCTCTATTGTAGGACAGTCTGACAATTCTATAACTATAAAAGGGAGTAGACGCAAGTTAAATCTTGTTAATGGTCCCAACAGGCTTCAGGTATTGGTTGGTGATGCACCTTCAAATGAATTTGTGCTGAACCTGTTTCAGTAGTCCAAAACTTTGGTATGATAGTTAGTTTCAAACTTGAAGAATTTGGTTTTTTCAGGAAGAGTCTATGAATGTTGAAAGCGGAGAAGATTCAGTACGAAAAGAAGCAACAAACTACTTCATGCAGGCACGCAATGCACTGAAAAACGGTGAAGTTGGTACAGCAGAGAGATGTCTGAAGAAGGCTCTACAGCTTTGGCCTGACAACTATAATTATGTATTGCAGCTAGCAAAACTATCGATACAGATTTCAAGAAGTGATACCGAAATTGAGAGGCTTTTACAACAAAGTAGTAGTTTGAACCAGACTGCTGCAGAACCACGTCTTCTGCTTGCTGCACATTATGAAAAGAACGGACAGGTCGAACGTGCCGTCTCTATCTATAAGGGAGTGCTCAACTTAGACCCAAACAATATTATTGTCCGTCGTAAACTTGGACAACTCAACATAGACCTTGGCAGTGGAATGAGCTTCCAAACACTTCTTTCTAAAGTTGATTCTTTGATAGATGAATCAACAATGCCTACAGAACCTCAGTTGAGCCAAAGCCCAGAACTGCGTTCAAAAGAGCAAGTGGATGAATTTTCAGACTCTTCTGCCCCTACACAGTCAAACCCACTTTCTCAACCATCATTGTTAGAAGATAACACATCATTAGACAATATCCTGTCGGATTTTGAGAGTGGATGGGATGAATTGATGGAGTCAATACATCACGACACAAAAATGATGGAAGTCAATGGAAAGATGCATATAGATGTGGGTATATCATACATGCAGCTTGGTTTACACAGTGATGCTATAGAAGAGTTTGAGCAGGCTTGGAAACTACTTGCTAGAGGTAGTGATGATGAAGCAGTACGTTGTTGCCGACTTCTAGTTGACTGTTCACATAAAGTTCAGAACTACAAAGCAGCAGCTAGTTGGTGTGAAAAAGCGTTAGAATTATGTGGCAAAGAGAGTGAAGAAGGGCTACTATTTCTCGATGAGCTAGCTAGGATTCGTGAAAAGATGGGAGATAGTAATACAGCCGATCTACTTAGAAAAGAACTGAAATCTCTATCGCCTGACTATAATGAAGATGCACAGATAGAAACAGAGATAAAGAAGCAGTTTAATGTTGAAAGCCGCTTTGCTTTACGTCCTGTCAGGGGCATTAGTGGAAATGAGTTTCCTATCTATGATCACTTTGAGGAAGTTACCATAGGGCGCGGAGCACAAAACACCATAGTGATTAATTCGCCAAGGGTTTCAAAAGAACACGCAAAGCTCCTTATAAAACCCAATACTATCTATATAGTCTGTCTCAGTAGAACCAATGGTACATACATAAATGGTGAAAGGATTGAAGGGGGAAAGCCTTACCAGCTAGAAATAGGAGACCAGATAGGGCTTGGAAAGACTATAGACCTTGAGCTTTTAGAGCAGTAAATTGTTAAAAATCTGGTTTTAGTACTCCTCTGTGACAAGTGTAACAAGATACTTGGCCTTCTGTAGCCGAGTCTCGGTTTATAGACTTTACCAGTTGTATCATTTGGCGAGCTATCTGTTTGGCAGGTTTGTCATCTTTCTCTGCTTCTTCTATGGAGACGTGACAGTGTGTGCACTTCACTCCAAGGGCTTCTGAAAAGTCGTTCATGATTATCCGAAGTTGACCAGAAGGAATACCTTTAAGAACTTGTATGTTTTTATAGACTTTTTCTACTTTTTCGCCTTTACTTGGGTTAGGATTTGGTGTTTCTGCCTTTCCACCAAGTGCCTCAAGTGTAATAGTCTTACCTTCTCTCTTTGATGTGGAGGCTGTTTCTGGAGCTTTTTTCTGAGTTTCTGGCTGTTTCTCTTCAACCTCTTCAGTAGACTCAGTTATATTGGCCGTCTTTTGCTGAAACTGAGAGTTTGCTACAAAAAAACTGATTACAAGTCCAATAATAAAACCTACAATAAACAGAACGATCTTGTTATTTGCCATACTCTCCTAATGTTTTGAGACCTGCTCTCAAAATACTTCCTAGTAATAGATTCTGTAAGCTTGGTTTATCTATATCAATTTTTCCAATTCGGTTTTGGCGTGCCAAATCTGAAATATATGGCGTAGCGAGAAGATGACTGCAATCATCAGAAAGATAACAGGGGCTTCACCTCCAACTTCACCAAAATAGAGAATAGCTTCTGACACCAAAAGTCCCAAAAAAGCACCTAACAGGCTTTTATATCCTTGTTTGATTAAATCGTTGTAATATCTGATGGTCTCTTCTGGTGTTTCACCAGTCTGATTTTCCGAAACTAACATAAGTGTGAGAGTATATCATATAGGTATTTACAGATGCCAACACGGCTCTGCCACCGTTCTTCCACTTTCTGGCAAGTTGGTAGAATAGAACATATATTTTGTGGAGCAGAATTATGAAGATAGAGATTCCAGATATCGAACTAACAGACGCAAAGAATGCAATGGAATTGGCAAAAAAACTATTTACAAAGTATAATGTTTCGCAGCAAGATCAAGACCTGCTTTATAATGCTATTTTGACTATGGGAATTGCTGCAATATCAGCAACACAGAAGAGTAGAGATTTGGAAATATAGACTTGCTGTGTTGCTACTCTGCTCTGATAGGGTTTTAAGCAGCAAGCTTTAAAAATGGTCAGATAGAGTAGTTGACCGTTCTACAAATATTTTCATAAAGGAAGCCCTACAACCTGTAAAATGCGTTTAATTCTACTTGACGTTCAGCTAAAGCCGCTAACAGAAGACGCAGACTCTCCAAATGAAGCGTATGTCGTTCTGAGTTTGCGTAATCAGAGAGTCATAGGCCGTTATACTCCTGAAAAAGACCAAGACGAACTTGCTACAATAGCCACAGCAACTCTCGACGCTGTGCAGCAAGCTCTTCCCGTTCCAGTAAGGCTCAACCTCAAAAATGCAATAAAACTTACCCCTCCATTCCTCGACTCCCCACTACTGGTAGTGATTGTGGATCTATATTATGGAAAGAGCCACTTTGAACTGACGGGTGCTTGTCAGTGTGAGGAGTCTGCTGTAAACAGAGGCATTGCACAAGCTGCTCTGGACGCAACAAATAGGCTTGTCAGTTTCATACTTTCCGAACAGAAGAAGTAGGCTATTTACGATTGGCCTTTGTTTTTAAGTGATCTATTAAGGCAGACGCGCTCCTTCTGCTTATCTCTTTTATGTCACATTTGTAGAGTCTTTGGCATTCAACTTCTGCTTCTACTCCCACCGAAGACGCTATGGCTCGTATAGCAACTAGTTGTCTTGGTGTAACTAAATCCTCAGTACTTTTTGCAGTTGGCTCATTTGGATAGGTTACATTCTTATCTCCTGATGTACTAATATTATCTTCATCTCCATCTTTATAAAGATCTCGCGCAACGCCAAACATTCTAGCTGCACGTTTTAGTGCATCGGATTCGGCTTTTTTAATACCCATTTCACTGCCAGCCAGCCCAGTTCCAACACCTTCACGAGTCACTCCATCAATAGTTATTGCTGCAGTCACTGCAATATACTCTCCTATCTGCTGAAGGTTCCTGATGGTGTATGACCAGTTGCCCACAACACGGTCTAGAACGTCTGCGACTGTATGCCACTCTACATAGTCGATCAGGTGCTCTCTTCCATTTCTGTCTGTCCAACCAACACGCTGCTTCACCATCTCCCCAAGAGGTGCTCGAAGTAACCCCAAAAGATCATTGAATCCAGTTTTGAGAGGGAATTTGGAGACATTGGTCTCTTCATCTAGGTTCAGGTTTTCAGACAGAAGGGATGAACTGACTTGTTTCATAAATTACTCCTTGTGGCAAAATATAGATGACGAAATAACAGCGAAAAATGTAGCTCTTATATTTCTACTTGTCAAGCAAATATTTTCGGCTTGATTTCGCCAAAAAAGTAGTATTTAATAGTCTGGCTATAATTCGCTTCAATTTCTATTAGGAGATTTTTAAACAAAGCGTATAAGGTTTAAAAAGCAAGGAGTAGCTATGGGTGTATCACTAACACCTCGCCGTAAACAGATTCTTGACTACCTCCATAAGTACACAGATGAACATGGATATGCTCCAACTATTCACGAAATATGTAAATATTTTAACCTTAGTTCAACTGCAACAGTACATAAGCATCTAACAGCTCTTGAGCAGCTTGGTTTAATAGACAGGCTACAACACCGGACAAGAGCTATAGAGTTTAAGACATCTACTGAAGAAGGTTCTCTTCAAATTCCACTTCTTGGAAGAATAGCAGCAGGACGACCTATTGAAGCTATACTAATTCAAGAAACAGTATCCGTACCAAAAGACATGTTAGGACGAAATAGAACATTTGCTCTAAAAGTACAAGGTGATTCTATGATAGAAGAAGGTATCTTTGATAAAGACCTGATCGTTGTACAGGAAAGAAGAACTGCAGATAACGGAGAGATAGTAGTTGCGCTTATTGATGGGCAGAATGCTACTGTGAAAAAATTTGTTAGGGAAAAGAATAGAGTGAGACTGCAACCTGCAAATCCAAAACACTCTGCCTTATTGCTTGAACCCGACAGAATACAGATCCAGGGTGTTGTTATTGGTCTACTACGTTACTATCGGACAGGTACCTTCTAGCTATAAAGACGACAAACAACACGGGAGAGAAGAAGAAGATCTCTAAAAGAGAGATAAAAGCTAACCTTTCTATTAATGTAAAACCATCATAATCAAGCCAGTTGTAGAGAGGATAAGTGATTACGCCTGCTGTAATTTTCAGTTTTGAAAGAGGCCAAAACATCTGAACCCCATTTCGTGTTGACAGAATAAAATCTAAAAAGATATGTGAAAAGTAGACTAGAGTGTAGACCAGAGAGTCTTTCTTGTGGAATGAGCCATTTCTGATGAAAGCAGTTAATGAGCCAACTAGAAGAGCAGCCAAAAGTGAATGGCTGAAAGAACGATGACAGGCAAGCGATCCTGTAACTAAAACTAACAGAAAGTCAAAATCGGGTAAGTTGCTTAAAAAGGCTGCAAGAAGTATCTCGCTATAAAAACTTCTTCTTCTATCGATTTTGGCTGTAAGCGTGATAGAAATACCAGCAAGTGAATGGGCTACAGGAAAAGGCATCTATAAACTCCGCAATGTTGCACGCATTTTTAAGAATGCTAGAATAGCTTCTTGATGAAAGGAATAGGTAAACTTCTCTCTTTTGCCGTGAAGCTGAGGAACGCATACTGGCGTTTGAGAGAACCTACTATTGTTGGTGTGCGTGCAATAGTTGTAGATAACAATAGAGTGATGCTTGTTAAACATACCTATTTGAAAGGTTGGTACCTTCCTGGTGGAAAAGTAGATAGAGGAGAAACCGTTTATCAAGCCGTTGCACGTGAAGTTGAAGAAGAGTGTGCTCTTTTAGTAAAAAGAGCAAAACTTGTAGGTATCTATTCAAATGTTGATCAGAACCGCAATGACCATATAGCACTCTTTCTCGTTGATGCTTTCCAGCCTGGAAAAGCGAGTAGATTCAGGGATTTGGAGATAGCCGAAGCCTCTTTTTTCGATATTGAAAAACTTCCTTCTGGCACTACTCCTGCCACACTGAGACGTATCAATGAGTTTAAAAACTTCGTTTTTGATGGTGAGTATTGGTGAATTCCTATCGCAAAGTAGCTGTTCAAAAAGAGGTGTGATATAAACTGAGGAGGATCAGGATGAGACTTAAAGGCGACCCTTGCCCTATTTGTGCCAAACCTATGACAGCACTCGACTCAACAAGAACTATAGAGTTTCATGGTCAATCGATCAAATTGCATCATAGGTGCTGGTATGAAAATCAAGATTTAATAGCAAGTTTAGAGACAAATTATCCAACACTAGATCTACATATAGCTTTCCAAAAACATTATGCTGAGATGTGATAATCTATGGAAAAAATAAGGAGTTATCACTGTAATATCTGTGGCGCATTTATCTTCATAGGAGAGTCACATATATGTGACAACTCAAAAATAGAGATGATAAAGAAAATAGCAGATCTTCTTTCAAAAGGTGATGAAGCCAGCGACGAACTTAAAGAGATATTTAAAGTTGAGGAGTGAGAGATGAATACATTGGTAGAAGAGTATAAAGAGATTGTAAAAAAACTTTATGGTGAAAAGATCGCAGACAATCTTGAAGTAAAATTTGTAGATGGTTGGTATGAAGTTATTCCAAAAGAGCAGATTGAAGGTGCAGTAGCAGAATTTAATCAGCCTGCCAAATACCGAAAGACGCAGCTTCAAAAGACAGTTCTAAATCTCAAAACAAAACTACAGCAGTAAGAAAATAGGTCAGTAATTGACTATTTCTGCTCAACACGCTATATTCTAAATACTTATAGAATATAGTGTTAGCTAGCTTATGCGGTACTACTTAGAGTTTGGTTGTTATCTCTCGCCTTTACATTGTTAGCTACCACTAGAAAGTTCCCTTTACGAAAAAACTGCTTCTGGAGAGCATTGCTCTCTATCTCACGTACAGAAACAGTAAAAAGTAGATAGATTGTGAGTCTATTAACATAATACTAACTAACTTGATTAGTGTAATATTATACAAGTAAAAGGAGACTGAAGGTGTTAACAAAACTCTCTTTCTATTTTATACACAGCCTTCGTGCCAAAGTGATAGGGCTTTCGCTTCTGGTCTCATTAATTCCTCTTATATCTGTACTTATTCTACGAGCACTTTCTCTTTCTTATGCAGAAGATGTTACTACTTCTGCAGCAACAACAGCTATTGAGAGCGTAAATAAGCAAGCATTGGGATATGCACAAGCTAGGGCAAAAGCATTAAATGAACGTGCAGAGTATATAGAGAAAGAGGCTATTCGACTGTCTAAAAAGATACGCTGCATTTATGAAGAACCTGAAAAACTTCCTAAAAAGACCTTCCCCAATCTTCAATTCAATTATGACCCAAAGGGTTACTTTTGGAATTCTCACCTCGATGGTAGGATGACAGCACTTCTTCCACCTATGAGTAGAGAAGACATGGAGATAGTTCATAGATTTGAACTTCTGGAAGTAGATTTCAGAAGGTTGATTCAAAAAGAGGCTTATATACCAAACATTCTTATCAACACTAAGCAACATGGTCTTTATACATATCCTCCAGTAAACCTGCCTGCTAAAATTGGTGCAGAAATTCTGAAACTTCCAATTGCTTTTAACCTTACACCAAAATTTTCTAACGATTGCAAAACAGTAAATTGTGACCAACCTGTGTGGACAAAAGCATACTACGATCAGCTAGGAGATCGTGGTTGGACAGTTACTTGCTTTAGCCCTGTCTACGACAAAGAGGGAATGTTGGTTGCTTATGTTGGAATAGACTTATCTATTGATAATCTCGTAGATCAGTTTATAAGTTCACAAATAACTGCACAAAGCTATACATTTGTTATAGATCAAGCAGGTTATGAGATGGGATTAACTGCAAAAGCTAGGGAAGATTTTGCTGTCCCAAAAAGAGATACTTCTTATAACCTCCTTCAGTCTGGCAATAGTGACTGCAAACAAGTTGTGGAGAAGATGTTGAGTGGAAATGATGGGCTACTTGGCAAATTTACTATTAGTGGAAAGACAAAATATGTTCTGCTGGCAACGGTTGTAAAAACTGGATGGAAGCTGGCTATTGTGGTTCCAGAGGCCGATCCACTTATTCCACTAATCCCTATCTATCAAAGTCTAAGAACAGAAGAGAAGAAGCTTGAAAAAATAAGTATATACCTACTTTTTTTCACTTTCTTTAGTGTTCTAGTTGCAACTGTTTTTGTAGCGAACAGATTTGTTACTCCCATACAAAACCTATCTGATGCTACAAAAAAACTTGGTACCAATTTTCAGCATATTCAGATAAAGGTTAAAGGTCGGGACGAGGTTGCAGAACTTACAAAAGCCTTTAATGAAATGGGAAAGCAGCTTGAAAGCAAGATAGAAGCATTTGCTGAACTTTATCGCATAGCTATAACTCTCAGTAGTGCTACAAGTCTAAAAGAGATAGACTGGAATGTGGTTGAGAATGTAGCCAGCTTGATAAAAGCAAAGAGCTGTAGGCTACTCTTGTCAGATAAGCTCTATATGTCAATAAATGAATCTCCTCTGATCTTCTCCCGGAGTCTGATAAACCCAAATATATATGTCAA
>JAEUQL010000400.1 GCA_016789295.1 Blastocatellia bacterium
AGCGTGGAGATATAATAGTTTTCAAGTATCCAGAAAACCCCTCTATCAACTATGTTAAGCGTGTTATTGGTCTTCCAGGTGAATCTGTAGAAGTTAGGGATACAAAAATACTTATCAATGGGCAAGAACTTCCAGAACATATAGTCAATGCAGAACCACACGTTACCAACTCTGCAAAAGACTTTAACAAGACCGACGATAAAGCTCCTTTAGATATATCTCCAGAACAGGATGCCGCCCCACAAAACAGCCTTAAATATAAAGCCTACTACTCAAAAGAGCTTCGCGCAGAAGAGTTCTATCTAGATGATAGGAAGCCTGCTGGACAGAAGTATGGTGTAGGGGAACCCTTCAAAATTCCTGATGGCCACTACTTTGTTATGGGTGACAACAGAGATAACAGCCAAGATAGTCGTTATTGGGGTACTGTTCCAAGAGAAAATGTAGTTGGCAAAGCTTTTGTTGTCTATTGGTCTCTCGATCAGTCTAGAGATAGCGAAGGCAATGAGACATCGGGTAATTTTCTGGTAGATATTTTTACAAGAACTAGATGGTCAAGGATGGGAACTCTTATAAAGTAGTAAAAGAAGAGTTTTAGCCTGATAGGCAGAAATGCTTTTTAACTGGAAATATGGCTTTCGTGCTGCTGAAGTCTTCTGGACTGCAGCACCTGTGATCCTCAGCCTACTTCGTGACTGGCGGCGTTTTTTTTGGTTTGGCCGCCCTTATCAACGCTCAGAGTCCGACCACCAAAAGCGTGCACTAAAGATCAGAACAAAGCTTGAACACCTTGGCCTCGTTTTTATTAAAGTTGGTCAGGTCATAAGCTCACGTGGCGATCTGCTACCAAAAACCTATCTTAATGAGTTAAGCAAGCTACAAGACAGTGTCCAACCCCTTCCTGAAAGCCTTGTTTGTGCAACACTTGAAGCAGAGTATGGACAGAAACTCTCAAGCCTTTTTGACGAATTTTCAATAAAACCGATTGCCACTGCATCAATTGGGCAAGTACACCACGCAGTCTATAAAAAACGGCAAGTGGTAGTAAAATTTGCACGACCTCACATAGAGATGCAGTTGCGTAGAGACAGTCGAACGGCTCTGCTGCTACTTAGAATTGCAGAAAGATCTTTTAAGCTACTCAAAATTCCTGAGCTGGTAGCTGTTGTTAGTATATATCAGACAATTGTTGGTGAAATATCGAAGGGTATGCTCGAAGAGATAGATCTCAGACGCGAGCGCGAGAATGCGGACAGGTTAGCAACTGCTGTTGCAGATATGAAAGAGCTTGTTATTCCACGCACCATCCCTGAACTCTGCACCAATTCTGTACTTTCTCTTGAATATATTACTGGAACAAAAGTCTCTGATATCGAACTCTTAACCAAACAAGGTAAAGACTTTAAGGATGTGATGAACCGTCTGGTTGCTATCTACATGCGGATGATAGTTGTCAAAGGTATATATCACGCAGATCCCCATCCAGGAAATATACACGTTTTGCCAGATGGTCGCATACTACTGTTTGATTTCGGTATTGTCAGAACTCTTTCTGAACATACCAGACAAAACCTTGCAAAACTCGTGCTTTCAGCTATCAAAAAAGATTTAGTAACAGTTGTTGATCAACTCTATAAGTTAGGCATTATTGCTCCCTCTGCAGATCGAGAGACTGCTATTGAAGTAGCTCGCAAGGTCACTTCTCTACATCTACAAAACTTGGATACCAGACAACGAGTGGCAGAGGTAGCTGACACGATCTACAAAGCTTTTAAAGGATTTCCTTTAGAATTACCTCAAGAGCTTGTCTATGTCTTTCGCTGTCTTTCACTGTTAGAAGGTTTGGGTACTAGATATCGTCCTGGATGGAATTTTATTGCAGATGGATATCCGGGGATTCGAGCTGCTCTGACTGAGTACTTGGTACAGTCGCAAGGTGGTTGGTGGAATCTGTTTGTTGGGTTTCTCAAAGACCTTTTTGGCTCTTTTGTTGGTAAAAAGACCACTCCTTGAAACTTTTCGCCCATTAGTTGCTAAAAAAGCCCCGTTCGGATCTGTTACTTGTAAAGCCGAAGTCAAGAATTTAGTATTACCGA
This sequence comes from Blastocatellia bacterium, assembly GCA_016789295.1. GTDB lineage: Bacteria > Acidobacteriota > Blastocatellia > Chloracidobacteriales > JADJPF01 > JAEUQL01. Next base: position 2,097 of record JAEUQL010000400.1, read on the forward strand.
CTGCATTTTTACTGCCAATGAGAATTTTAAGGAGCACTAGATGAAAAAAGTAATGGTGATTGGCCTCGACTGTGCTGCCCCACAGCTTGTCTTTGATGCGTGGCGAGATGACTTGCCAAACATTAGTTCACTTATGGAACACGGAGTATGGGGTAAGCTCCGTTCGACCGATCCACCTATCACTGTTCCAGCTTGGATGTCGATGCTAACTTCAAAAAGTCCAGGAAGACTTGGGTTTTATGGCCTTAGAAATCGTGCCGACTACTCTTATGCCAAAATGTCCATACCAAACTCGGCACAAGTCAAAGAACCAACAGTTTGGGAAATACTGTCAAAAGAAGACAGGAAATGTATAGTTATTGGAGTTCCACAAACCTATCCACCAAAACCACTTAATGGCTACCTTGTCTCTTGCTTCTTAACTCCAAGCACCAAAAATGATTTTACATACCCAAAAGAGTTCAAGGCAGAGGTTGAAGAAGTAACAGGCGGTTACATTCTTGATTGTGATAATTTCAGAACTGACGAAAAGGATCGCATTCTCGATCAGATCTTTGAAATGACAGATAAACGTTGCCGTCTTGCTCAGCATTGCCTGAAGACCAAAGAGTGGGATTTCTTCATGATGGTAGAGATGGGAACGGATCGCATCCACCATGGCTTCTGGAAATATATGGACAAGACACATCTGAAGTATGAACCTGGCAACCCTTATGAAGATGCTATCAAACGCTACTATAAATTCTGTGATGAAAAGATTGGTGAACTGCTCTCTCTGATCGACGACGAGACAACTGTATTGATAGTCTCTGACCACGGAGCCAGAAAGATGGATGGTGGCATCTGCATAAACGAATGGCTGATTCGTGAGGGCTATTTAACTCTCAAAGAACAACCAGCTACGGCTGCTCCAATAGAGAAGTGTAATGTAGATTGGGAAAAGACTCGTGCTTGGGGTTCAGGTGGTTACTATGCGCGTTTGATGATCAACGTTCAAGGCAGAGAACCGCAAGGAACAGTAGCCCCAGGAGATGAATATGAAGCTCTTCGCAGCGAATTGATATCTAAACTTGAAGCACTTGGTGATCACGAAGGTAAGCCGATGAAGACCAAAGTTGTTAGACCAGAAGATGTCTATCCTGAGTGCAGAAATATTCCACCAGATCTTTTTGTCTACTTTGACGATCTAAACTGGAGGTCGGTCGGCTCAATAGGTCTAAACGAGATCTACACTTTTGAGAATGATACAGGCCCAGACGATGCAAACCACGACTGGCACGGAATATTTGTTATGAGTCCAGCAGGTAGCAGAAATGGTCAAAAAACAGGTAAAGAGCGCACAGACCTGGATATCAAAGACGTTGCTCCAACGATCCTTAGCTATATCGGTTCCCAAGTTCCTGAAGATATGGAAGGGAAAGTAGTTGATTAACGAAATGTTAGAAAAAAGATAAGGTAGAGTCCTTATCTTTTTTCTATGAATCTATTTAGTCATCAATAGTTAAATCCAGATCTTTACCCTGTTTAACAGTTGGTTTGTCCGATTTTGAGCCTGCTGAGGTATTCTTTTTGCTTTTTTTGTCTGCTAGTGGTCTTACCGATTTCATACATTTGACTATCTGATCTGCAATAGCCGAAGAAGCTCTAATGCCGTCAATAGCTATTGTCTTTCCAGAACAGAGAACTACACCTGTCTTTTGATCAACGAGGCTGAATGTATAGTCAAAGCCAAGAGCCAAAGGTCTATCAATAGTTAATACTGCATCGGCTTTATCACCCTGCTCAACAAAAACCATACCCCATTCAACCATCTCCTTCTTCTTGTAAACCTCTTTTTGAATAACTTGTAGACTAGCAAAACTTGTACGACTTACTATGAAAATGCTGTGAAAAGTCTTCAGTATCTCTTCACGGTCTTGTCCAGAAACTCCTATTTGTGTGGTGGACTGTATGGAGTTTTGCGCTAGAGTAGTTGCTCCAGTTACTGTAAGTAGTGTGATGAAAACCATTAGAAATCTGTATAATAACTGCATATCTTCGCTCCTTATGCTGATTTTTTTCTTCTATCTGGACATGCGAAGAATTTTCTTTAACTGGTAAATTTTGGAAAAATTTTCGGAAAAGTT
>JAEUQL010000401.1 GCA_016789295.1 Blastocatellia bacterium
AGTATTATTCTTGGTGATGCAGGAGTTGGTAAGACACAATTGATAAATGAGTTCTGGAAGAGGTTAGGAAAAGGGGCTATATTCCTTAATGGAAGATTTTTTGACTACCTTGGAACTACTCCTTACAAACCTTTGCTTGATACACTTACACCTCAAATGCAGAAGCTTTTAACAGTAGATGGTCAGTTTGATAAAGTCTTTGGAGAGCTTTCAGCAAGGGCTAAACAGGATCTTGAGACAAATTGGCAATTGTGGCAGTCACAAAAACCGAACTCTGGCTCTCTTCAGGGCGGTCCAGAAAGCGAAAAATATAGGACTTTTGAATATCTAACCCAACTCTATATCAAACTTGCACATCACAACCCACTCATACTCTGGATGGATGATGTTCAATGGGCCGACGGCCTCAGTCTTAACTTTCTTGCCTATTTACTAAGGCGTACCCTTGGTGAACCTATACAGTTTATCTTTACAGCTCGCAAACAGGATGTCACACAAAAAATGCACCCTTTTCAACAATGGCTGGCCAGTGTTACTGCATCTCGTAATATAGAGCAGATACAACTTAGCGGATTGAGTCAAGTTGAAATAGAACAGTATTTAAGAAGTGTCTTTAACGAGTATGAGGTTGCCGAAGAGCCAGACCAAAAGCCGCCTGTTGGAATAGTGGAGCGTTTGTGGCAGGAGACACAAGGTAATCCTTACTACATATCCGAAATCTTACGCCTTCTTGTTGAAGAGGAACGAATTATTTGGACTGGGCAGCGATGGAGATTTGAAAGGTTTGACAAAATTACGCTCCCCTCTTCCATAGTAAACATTGTAGATTCCCACTTACGCCGTTTCAAGGATGAGGAATTGGATGTCTTTATGCAGGCTGCAGTTCTTGGCGAGCGTTTCTCATTTGAGACTCTTCGCTTGGTTACTGGACTGGATGAAGAGAAGTTAGTAGACATAGTTGAAACAGGACTCTCTGGCTATGTTCTGAAAGAAGAGGTAAACGACAAGGCAAGTGGTGCACCAGTGCTTGCTGCTGTTGATGAAGTTTACAGTTTCTATCAAACTACAGTTAGAAAAGTTCTTTACTCTAAACTGAATACTCGCCGTCGTAGACGTACTCACCAGAGAGTAGCTGAATCCATAGAACATTACAATGCTGACAAAGTAGAGCAACTTGCTCCTCTACTTGCCTATCACTATTTTAATGGTGAGCAGTACCATCTTGCTTTCAAATATACCGTTCAATCTGCTGCTTCGGCTTGGAGTGCTCTAGCAATAGAAGAGACAGAGAAGTACCTTTCGCAGATAGACGAAATCATAGGACACATAGAAGAGATAAAAGAGCTTGAGAAACAGTTCAAGAGTGAAGACCCATCTCCAGACCTGCTGGGCAACATTCTGGTAAGACCATTGGCACAATACCGTATTCTGCTTGGAGAATTTCTTATGGTTCGAGGCCAGTTGAGTGAAGCCGAAAAGTCACTCTTTATAGCACTTAAATTGAGTGAGCGTATTGGTGAACCATCGATTGCAGGTAGAGCAATTGTAGCCACAGGTGAGCTTTACAAAGAGCGCAACAAGATAGACCGTGCACTAAAGTTTTTTCAACATGCATACTCTGTCTATCAAAAAACAGGATATCTGTCTGGAGAATGTCGGGCACTTAACCGAATGGCTTGGGTAAATTATGAAAAAGGAGATTACAGTCAGGCTATAGATCTTTCACGACGATGTATCACCCTTGCAGAGCTTGGTACAGACAAACTCGCAAAAGCAGAAGCACTACTTATAATTTCTTCTACTAATTACAGAACAGCACGCTACACCGCAGCTACAGAAGGTGCCGAGTCTGTACTCCTCTTGGCTCAATCAATGAATGACAGAGTGTTGGAAAGGCAGGCAACAGAGCTGTTAGGTTTGGTTGCTTGTACTCTTGGTCTTTATGAGCAGTCTCTATCTTGGTTTGATCAAGCACTTCAAATAGCACGTGATACAGGGGCACGCCGTCCAGAGGCTTCTCTACTGATTGACATAGGAGAAGTTTATCGTCAGGAAGGTAAGTTTCAGGAAGCTATTGACTATTTTTCTCAAGCATATGAGGTTGCACGAGCAGTGTCTGCTATGAGAGAACAGAAGACGGCACTAATAGATTTAGGGCTTGTTTATAAGGGTCTACAGTACAGAGATCAGGCTTTTGGCTATTTACGGCAAGCTTGGGCACTGAGTAAAGAGATTATAGATCCAGTATTGACTGTTAGAGAATCGACAGGCTTTGCAGAACTCTATCTGATGACCAATGATTATGCTGATGCACTGAGGCTAAGTCAGCAGGCTTTAGAGCTGAGCAAAAATATTGGTTTGAGGGGAGAGGTGTGGCAGTTGCTCTACATACAGGGTAAGATCTACCGTCAAACAAATGAGTTTGAGAAAGCTTCTGCTGTTCTTGAAGAAAGTATCAACGTTTTGAAGGCGATAGCAGCAGAGATTACAGATAAACCAACACGTAAGACCTTTTTGAGCGACAAAAGCATTGTGGTGGAACTGTTTAATCAAGTCAAAAATTACAAACCAGTAATCAATTCTGGAACAGAATCTCGACAAGATTAGAACACCCCTTTATAAATTTGAGGAGACAATGGCTAAAAACAACAGACTCATTAAAGCACTGAAAAGAGAGGAAGTGGATCGTCCGCCTGTTTGGCTGATGCGTCAAGCAGGAAGATATATGAAAGAATATATGGCGATCCGCAAACAGACCCCTTTCCTAGAACTGTGCAAAACCCCAAAGTTAGCTGCTGAAGTAACTCTACAGCCTTACAAGCGCTTCCATATGGATGCTGTCATTATATTTTCTGATATTTTAATCCCTATAGAGGCAATGGGAATGAACCTTGAACTTTCTGAGCGTGGCCCAGTGCTAGATCCACCGCTTCGTACCAGAGAGCAGATAGAGAAGCTTTCTATTCCTGATCCATACGAGAAGACAGGGTTCGTCATGCAGGTGATTAAAGAGGTTAAAGATCTGATAAATGATGAAGTCCCTGTACTGGGTTTTGCCGGTGCTCCTTGGACACTTGCAAGCTATATGATTGAAGGAGGAACGTCTAAAAATTTTATAGAACTTAAACGTTTCCTTTTTGCAAATCCAGATGCTTTGCACTTACTGCTTGAAAAGATAGCTGAAACCGTAACAGTCTATCTTGCTGCTCAGATAGAGGCTGGTGCAGATGCAGTGCAAATATTTGACACTTGGGCAGGAGAGCTTTCATCAGCCGATTACAAAATTTTCGCTCTTCCTTATTTGAAAAAGATAATTTCACATCTTCACCAGATTAGTAACTGCCCAGTAATACTTTACACAAATGGTTGTGCTGCGATAGTTGAGCAGATGCTTGAAACAGGAGCCGATTGTCTCAGTATAGACTGGCGCATAGACATGGCAGAAGCAAAACGTCGGATAGGAGATCGTGCAGCAATTCAAGGCAACTTAGATCCTTGTCTGCTTCTTGCTCCAGCAGAAATTATAGAGGCAAGGGTAAAAGAGAATATTAGTAAGTTTGGTTCTGGCCCAGGGCTTGTAGTGAACCTTGGCCACGGTATACTGCCACCAACTCCACCAGAATCAGTTGAGATATTTGTTAATGCTGTAAAAAACTATGTTAAACAATGAGAAAAAAGAGAAATTGGGTGTAGTGCTCTTTAATCTAGGAGGGCCAGACAAGTTAGAAGATGTTAGACCATTTCTCTATAACTTTTTTCTTCAGCCCGAAATCATTAGAGTGAGATCTAACCTTCTTAGAAAGTTCATTGCATGGTTTATCTCTACCACTCGTCATAAAAAATCTGCTGGCTACTATTCGTTGATAGGTGGTGGTTCACCGCAACGTCGCATCACAGAAGAACAGGCAACAGCTCTCAAGGCAGAGCTTAGAAGACGAGGCATAGAAATAAACATCTACGTTGCAATGCGTTGTTGGCAACCTTATACAGAAGCTGTTGTAGAGGCTATAGAAAATGACAGAGTTACAAGAGTGATAGGTTTACCACTATATCCTCACTATTCTTTGTCAACTACACACTCAAGTTTCAAGCATTTCATTAAGGTTTTGAGTGAGCGGGGTGGCATGCGCCACATAAAGCGTCACTACATTACAACCTGGTATGACCATCCAAAATATATTGATGCTGTGGTTGAGACAATAAAAGATGCACA
>JAEUQL010000402.1 GCA_016789295.1 Blastocatellia bacterium
ACTCACTTCCTATAGCCATAGATCTGCAGTGTAGATATGTAAGTGATGCTGCACTTCCAGGCAAGGTTTCGCTATTTCTTCAGCAACTTGCTGTCAAACATAAATATAGCAAGATAGATCGTGAAACTATTATTGAAGAGTTTCACGCAAAAAGTGGCCTTTCAGTCTCTTTTCTTGATGGCCACAAGAAACTCGAACGTGCAGAAGTCGTTACAGCTTTGAGTAAAGAAATTGTCGGTCAAAAAGCAGTTATAGAAGCAGCTAGTGATGTTATCTCTATTGCAAAGGCAAGGCTCAACGACCCAGACCGTCCGCTTGCATCATTTCTCTTTTTAGGCCCTACCGGAGTGGGCAAGACACAATCTGCAAAAGCAATTGCCAAGTATCTGTTTGGAGATGCCGAGAAGATGCTTCGCTTTGATATGAATGAGTTTGTCTCGGCCAACTCAGTTACAAAGCTTGTTGGAAATTTTTCATCTCCTGAAGGTCTCCTAACTTCTGCTGTCCGACGACAACCTTTCTCTGTAATCTTGCTCGATGAGATAGAAAAAGCTCATAGAGACCTTTTCGATTTGTTATTACAAGTGATAGGAGAAGGGAGATTAACAGATGCTATAGGAAGAACGGTAGACTTTACAAATACTATCATTATTCTTACTTCCAATCTTGGTGTGAAAGAGGCTAATGCTACATTAGGTTTTCATAAAGAGGAGTCAAGCGAGAAAGCAAGCTACGTACAAGCAGCACGAAAATTTTTCCGTCCAGAATTTTTCAACCGTATCGACCGAATAGTTCCTTTTGACAGACTAAATAGAAAAGATATTGATAGTATTGCAAGAAAGCTTATTGCTGAGCTATTTACACGTGATGGCCTTGTCAGACGTAAGTGTATTGTACAGATAGAAGAGTTTGCAATGGAGAAGATAATAGATCAAGGTTATCATCCAGCACTTGGAGCCAGAGCATTAAAAAGAGCTATTGAAAGACAGTTGACTCAACCTATTGCTTCACAGCTTGTTAATCTCACAAAAGACAGTCCAGCAGTAGTTACTGTTCTACTTGATGGTGAGGCAAAAAATATATCTGATATTAAAGTGCAAGTAGACGCTTTAACAGAAGTAGTTTCAGAGACTATAACGATTTCTGAAATACCATCAGATGATCAGCAAAGAACTATAGACCGCATAGCTACAGTGTTAGAGCGAATAGACAAAAAGATAGCCATACTGCAACCTACTGGTGCTATCAACACAGAAAATGTTTCTCAAGAACATAAGCTCTATTTTGCACTAAGAGAGCAGAGTCGGCGTGTTACAAACATCATAACAAAAGCTTCTGCAAAATTAGGTAGAAGAGAGGCTACTAGTCAGCCAATAAAGTATTTTGCAAAAAACCGTAAACCATTTTCAAAACAGATAGTGTCAGAGTCTATTGCTCGTAGGTTATGGCATGAACTTTCTGCAGCACAAGATGTACATATATACTTACGCGAGCTTGCAGCAGAGATTACCACCAACAAGAAAAGCAATGAAAACCCTCTTGCAAATGCCTTAAGAGAAGTTGCACTTCTTGATCTGATTGCAAAAGAAGGTAAAAAGCATCAACGTGCACTAATACATATAGCTTCCATAGATGAGACTCGGATAAAAGAGCAGCGTGAACTTGCAAAACTCTATAAAGAGTTCTTTGCAACACAGATAGGGCTTGAGACAGAATTTTTAGACTGCCAGTCTAAAAGAGTAAAAGCAGCTAGTGTATTGCTTATTCAAGGATCTTACTCTTTTGCAATGTGTAAGGTTGAACAGGGTACACATCTATTCTATCCTCCACACGAAAATCTTCTACCTGTGCAAGTAAATGTAATTTTTCTTGCAACAGAAGATGATCCAAAACAGTGTTTAGAGAGTTTCTTACAGCAGAGTAGAAGCCTTCTTCCTGTAGTGCGTGTCTACAATGAACGAGGTTCTGTAGTTGATCTTCGTACAGGAACCATTTTGCAAAGTAATTCTTTCCCAACTTTTGGAGAACTTCGAGCGATGATTCTAGGAGCTTTACCGGCTATTGATGAATTGATTTGATGGACTGTTTTGAGTCTTCGCTTTTTACCTTCTCTTCAGACATATGTTTGATAAAACGCTCAGAAATATCTATCTTTGCAAGTATCTTTTTAGCCTCCTCTTCTTTGGCTTCGCGAGGTGTACTAAAGTTTTCAATCACCACTGGAATCAACTCTATCTCTTCTATAATAGTTTCTGATTTTGTATTCTTCTTTGTTTCAGTTTTAGTGTTTTGTAGAGTTATTTTTAGTGTTAACCCTTCTTTGTTATTTGGGTTGCGTTGATCAAAGATAAAGTTACCGAGGGAGTAGAAGATATATCGCTCTTTGTACTTCTCAACTGTTTGAATCCAATGTGGGTGGTGTCCTATTACAAGATCAGCCCCAAGGTCTATTGCAGTGTGAGCAAAGTCTTCTTGGGGTTTGTGAGGTTTATAAGTGTCTTCTATTCCGGCATGCATTGTAGCTATAACAAAATCTGCTTCTTTTTTTGCTGTCTCAATAGACTTTTTTAAGGAGTCTGTATCTTCTATTCTTGCAACGTAATCGTTTCGTGCAATGCCACCATCGTTTATAGAAGCATAAGAACTACCAATAAACGCAATCTTTACACCTTTCACTTTAATGAAAGCAGGTTGCCAAGCTTGTGTGAGGTCTTCTCCAGTTCCTGTTACTATCAACTCATTGTCTGTTAAATGTTGCCTTGTATATTTGACACCTTTGAAACCTTGGTCTAAAGCATGGTTATTGGCAAGTGTGATAACTTTAAAATTATACTCTTTTAATCCAGTAACAAAGTTGTCTGGGGTATTAAATACTAAACTACCAGAAGAGGCTACTTTATCACTGCCTGAGAATGGTGATTCAAGGTTAGCAAAATTGAAATCGGTAGACTTTAATCTTTCTGCAAACTTGCTAAAAGGTAGTAGTGGATCTTTTGCAGCAAAGATCTTTTTGGCAACGCCACGAGACATCATTATGTCGCCAACAGCTATGAAAGTTACTCTAGTTTTGGTTACTTTTGGTGGAGGTTCTGGTTCAGGTTGTTTTGCCACCTCTCTTTTACAACCAGAGGGTAGCAATAGAGCAAAAACTAAGATTGAAAAACAGAGTAATAAGCGACGTTTCATACATTTCACTTACTTAACAGGCTTTTTATATTCTATGCTAGTTCTCTTTAGTGAAATAGTAAAGTTTAAGAATGGAAATTATTTTCTAGGTCTAAGATTTAAGATAGGGAGGAACTGCTCCCTATCTACAAAAAAAGAGATTCTGGGAAGAAAAAGATAAGGTTATTTTTGATTGACACTAAACACTTCTACTGCTCCAGATTCTTGGCCAGCAGCTAGATAACGGTCGTTAGGTGACCAAGCAATTTTTGAAACAGATGTTTCAGCTACCTGTTGGCTGTAAGGCTTTTGTGATCTGGTAGGCTGCCAGAGTACAATCCTTCCATCAGTTCCACAAGAGGCAAGAATGGTACCTGTGTGCTGAAAAGCAAGCATTGTTAGAAAGCCATCGTGTGCTATAAGTCTCAAAGGCTTTGTTCCTTCTGGCCCCCTACCTGCACAGTCCCAGACCGTGACTTCTGGTGCTCCACCTGTGGCAAGATAACGGCCTGTGTAATCCCAAGATAGTTCTCGAACCTTAGTTGGATATCCCCACATCTGCAGGTCTATACCTGTTTTTACATACCAAAAATGGACAGTTGAGTCTTGATCACCTGTTGCTATGTGCTCCCCATATGGACTCCATGAAATAACAAGTATTGACCCTTTCCATTTGAAATTACCAATATGTTCTGGTTTGTTAGGATTCCAGAAATAGATTCCACCATAAGCTGAAGAAGCCAGAAGAAGCCCTTTCTTTTCGGCTGCTGGTGGTCGCCAGGCTATTGAAGTGATAGTACTAGGATGATCTGGATACTTCTGCACAAGTGTACCATCTGGTTTCCAGATGCAGAGTTTACGTCCTGCAGCAGTTGCCAAGTAGTTTTCAAAAGGTGACCAAGCGATAGATTCTACCCAATCTGCACCTGCATCTAACGACAAGCTCTCTTTTCCAAGTTCTATATCCCATAACTTGACTTTACCGTCTTGTCCACTACTGGCAAAGTATGATCCATCAGGACTCCAGGCAAGATCC
>JAEUQL010000403.1 GCA_016789295.1 Blastocatellia bacterium
AGGAACTATGTACAGTATATCTAGTAATTGGGGAAAACAATTCAAAGACGAAGAGTTTTTCTTTGATTTTGACGATACAAAAAATTTTCCCGAAAGTAGTTACCTTCCTAGTCAAGAAGAGAAGGTATTTGCAAAGCAGATGGAAGATAAGATAAATCGACTTTTTGAAGATGACCCTCTAGTAACAATAATCATCTGTGAATTGAAAGACGGATCAAAGTTACGTGCAATACGCGAAAAATACAAGATAAGTGATAACGATTACGAAGCAGCTATGAAGAGAATGCGCAGAAAGCTGGCGCGTCTATACGAAGGAGATGAGCATGTCTAAAAAATCTTTAACACCAGAAGAAAAGATTTCTGCTATAACAAATAGCATTGCCGAATCTATTGCTGAAGCCTCAGACAATGATATCTTGGCTGAAACAGACCAGCAGTCTACACAAGCCGAAAATGTGCGTACTCTACTAAAAAGTGCTCTCTCCAAAAATCCCGAAGCCAGTAGCTACTCTTTGCAATCTATCAGTAACAAGGAAACTATACAAGACAGTGTCAATAAAGAATTTGGTTTATCAGTTAGCTATCAGAAAGCAAACTCTAATAAACAACTGGAATTGTCGATCTGGTGGAAATCCATACCAAGTTTTTTGAGTAGCTTCAAGAAGAGCTTCTCTTTGAGGATTGTGTTAGCAACTGCTTCTATTATAGTAAGCTTGTTTATCATTACTTTGTTCTACACTTTTAATGATATTAAAAAAGTTGAAATATCTGCTGTAAAACCCCCAGAGATAGTGACAGAAAATAGATCGCATAGTACTACTGTAGAAACCCCGGTGGAGATAGTAAAAACTCCCAAAGCTAAAAAAGACTCAAAGCCAACACCTAAACTTCCTAAGTCTGAAACCTTAAGAGGCAAAAACATAGAAAGTAGATCAACAGATCTATCAAAGATAAAGATTATATTTATCGACTCTACCAACAGTGAGCTGAAAGAAGTTTTACGCCAAGCAATTATCGATGAGCTAAAACAGACTAGCCTAATTTCTACTACAGAAGACAGAAACTCTTCAGATGCACGTCTGAAGATAACCGATAAAGGCAACTTAAAACTTACATTTGAATTGATTAGTGGAGAAAAAACTTTGTGGAAAAAGGTTCTGCCCGTAGAAGATAATAGCCAAGACTCCCTCTCTAAAATTGCTAAAGAGTATGTAGAAAATTTGATAGTAAAAATCGAGGAAGCTGGTAAAAATCGATAACTACTTCCATTCTCCTTGTAGATGAAACGAGGCCCAGTAGTAGGGAGATTGCCAAGCCTTTGTTTGTAACATTGAAAGCTGGGCTTTTCTTAAAGCAGTTGCAGGAGATAATTTATTAACAAGTATCATATGATAAAAGTGTTTCATCAGTTCTGCTGTTGACCTATCATTGACTTTCCACAAACTTGCAACAACGCGCTTCGACCCAGCATACATAAACCCCCTTATTAAACCTAAAAGCCCTTCTCCTTTAATCTCTTTTCCCAAACCAGTTTCACAACCACTCAGAGTTACAAGTTCTATAGGAAGTTTTAAGTTATATATTGTTGAAAAACTCATATATCCATCACACTTATTGCCATTTTTATCTATCAAAGATAAGACAAGTCCTACTAGCTCTGGAGAATCTTCTGGCACAAAGCCATGGGTACCAAAATGAACAATCTTGTACTTTCCCATCTCTGGATCTATAGCCCTAGAAAGATTTGCTTCAAAGTCTATAGCTTCAAAACTCTGCTCTTTTGGTACTAAACTTAAAATACTTTTTGCTTCAATGCGTGTGCCTGGTAAACGCTCCAATTTTACTACATCTCGACAGCTTGTAATTGATCGATACTGAAATTTATCAGCTATTTCTAATGGTTGATCTTTGTTAACTTTTCTAGCAAGAAAATCAACCCTTTTATCATAGATACTGAAAACTGGGTCTGCCAAAACTGCAATAGTCTTAGTTGCTGGTGCTCTCTTTTCATTTCTTATCACTGATAAAGAGGAAGCAGAAGGAAGGTTGACTATTTCATGGTTAACTACTAGATATCTGCCACTGCTGTCCAAGAGTGCTGCAAAAGGTAGAAGGTTGAGTATGCCATCTGCAACCACAGCAAGACGTGGCTTCAACTTTAATCCTTCTCCTAGCAATATATTACTCAATTTTGTGACTAGTGTCTGGTACTGGGTATCAGCTTTTTTGATCCGTTCTCTTCTCTCTTCTATTGTTTCGTGTTTTAGATTACAACTACGCTCACTAATAAGTAACCGCAGCTTAATAACAAAGCTCTCTATCTCTTCGCGTTTAGGAAGTTCGAAGCTTTTAATAGAATCTTTTGTCACAACCCATAAATAGCTACTATCTTGTCCAAGAAAGTATTCCAGTAGCATTGTTTCGTTGTCGAGAATCTCTTTCTGTATCTGTTCTAAGTTCAATATTTTTGGATAGTTCAGTGCTGCATATTTTGGACTCTGCTTACGTATCTTTGCCTCAACCGCTTGTAGCTCTTCATTAATACTTTCTATCTCTTTTTTGAGTACTACCAATTGTTCAGAATTATTAGAAGTGGATTTATTACTTAGTAAGTTGACTTGATGTTCTAACTTCCTGTTGAGTCTTTGGTGTAGAAACTGTTCTTGTTTGAGTAACGATCTATCTATACCTTCACGAATGTCTGCATGCGCTTCTGCCAAAGTGTCAAGCAAACTCCTAGCTCGTGTGCGCTCGCTTACTTGAAGTGCCAAAGCATCATAACCAAGCGATGGCTTTTGCTTGTGAATATCCATTAGCAGCTTTACATAGAGTTCATAATAGTCTTGATTTGAAGAGAAATAAGAAAGCCTTAGATCTTTGATATCTATCTTTACCCGTAAAGATTCTATAATTGAAAGAGCTTCTTCTATAAACTTTAGTGCAATATCTAACTCTCCATCACTATGTTTGAGTGAAGCAATATTAAAAAGTAGCCTTGCCTCACAGTACTTATCTTCTATTTGCCTTGCTAAAAGGAGTCCTTTGTTATAGTAAGAGATTGCTTTTGAATTGTCTCCAAGAGCTTTATAGACTTTGCCTATATTGCTCAAAGTTGTAGTTTCCCCACTCTTGTCATCTGTGATCTGTAAAAGTGTTAATGCCTGTTCATAATAGCCAAGAGATTTCTCTGTTTCGTCTAGTGAACTGTATATAAATCCAAGGTTATTTAAAGCTTGTGCCCTAATATTTCTATTATCAAATTTATCAAGTATTTGAAGAGCTTGGGCACAGTAGTATAACCCTTTATTGTACTCTCTCAAATAGCCATAAAGCCCACCGAGGCTTGTTAGCAGACCTGCTTGGCCACGCTTGTCTCCTATGGTTTGTAGCAGTGATAGTGAACGGTTCAAGTAGTCAACAGCTTTCTCATTTTTACCTAATGTGTAATAGAGTGAACCTATGTTATTGAGTGTTGTGGCTTGACCCTGTCTGTCACCAGTTTCTTGGGTGATAAAAAGAGACTGATTGAAGTAGTCAAGAGCTTTCTGACTTTCGCCCAAAGAACTGTGTACTAAGCCAATATTATTTAATACAGTAGCCTGACCTGTTTTATCACCTATACTTTTTGATATATCTAATGCAAGTTTGAAATACTCAAAAGCTTTTTGGTATTCATCGGTTGAAGCATAAACATGACCAATGTTATTCAATGTAGAGCTTTCACCATCTTTGTCATCCACAACACGACGTAATTGCAAGGCTTCATGAAGATAGTCTAGAGCTTTTTTCTTCTCTCCAAGCACGTCATATATAGACCCCATGTTGCTCAGTGTTGATGCTTGTCCTGTTCTGTTATTTACAGCTTTATGCAAAATCAGAGATTCTTCTAAGTACCTGAGTGCTGTCTGCTTTTCTCCAACAGAATCATACACTGTTCCTATGTTTGCAATTATCTGTGCTTCACTCTCTTTGTCACCTATTACTTTAGCAATTTTTAGTGCTTGCTCATAGTTTTCTAGCGATAACTCCTTTTCCCCAAAAAGGCTATACACTCTGCCTATGTTATTGAGGACACTTATCTCTTTTGGCTTATCTCCTGTTGAACGCACAAGCGTCAGAGCTTCTTGATAGAAACTCATAGCCTTTTTGCTTTCTCCCAATAAGTTATAGACAGTTGCGATACTGTTTATAGAGTTGGCT
>JAEUQL010000404.1 GCA_016789295.1 Blastocatellia bacterium
TGGCTATCCAATAGTAGATCGAAGCCTAAAGTGGCATCCGGGAATATATGTCTCTGGGCCGCTGGCTGAACTCGAATTAGGGCCAACAGCAAGAAACATTATAGGTGCACGCACAGCAGCAGAAAAACTCTTGAAAGTTGATTGAAAAAAATTTTTAAAGTAGCGTAAGAAATAGCTTCTTGGGGCTATAATTGCTCTTAAACCTTAAGACCGCTCCCACTTTGGTTTGATGAGGTTCTATGAGCTTTTCATACTTTGAGAGAACTCAACACGGGACTCCTTATGTACTGTTTACTTGGTCTTTTGCAGCATTCAGTTGGGGATTGATACTATCGCAGCTTGCTGGCTCAGAACAGTACATATTTCTGCTACTAAAAAAGCACGCGCTTAATGGCTCTATACTGCTGCTGCTACTGATGGTCTGTCTATTTCTACGCTACCAGGCAAACTCTTCAAAAGTGATCTCTTCTGACGATGCTATAAACTTCTGTATAGTGATGGTGTTTGAGCGAGAGGTTGCGATGATGGTGATGATGGGAGCTGCTATTTTGATCACCATTCATCAGCTTGCCGACAAACTCTTTAAGCAGCAATGGAAACACCTCTGGTATGTAAATGTTGGAGAAGTACTTTTTCAAAGTGGACTACTAGCTTTTGTTGCTCTCACAGGCTCTACAGTTCGTAGCTTTCTGCTTTCAAACAGTTCAGCCACTCTTCAAGACCTTGGCCTAAAAGAGCTGTTAGCTTCTTTTGTCATTTACACAGCTATTTTGACCATCCGGTGGAGCATCTCTTTTGTTCAATCTTGGATGCAAGGTATATCTATTGTTGAATACACACGTGATATAAAACAGTTGAGTGCACTACCTTTACTGCTAACAGAAATCTCTACTGTCTTGCTTGCTTTCTCTATGGTCATAGTGCTCAACCTCAGCCTTCCACTCTTTCTTATCCTTGCCG
This sequence comes from Blastocatellia bacterium, assembly GCA_016789295.1. Taxonomy (GTDB): domain Bacteria; phylum Acidobacteriota; class Blastocatellia; order Chloracidobacteriales; family JADJPF01; genus JAEUQL01. Next base: position 961 of record JAEUQL010000404.1, read on the forward strand.
GTGTCTTTGTTTCAATAGTTACTCTCTTAAATCATCAAGCAAAGACCAGAGAGAGTTTACAATCGACTATAGTAGAGTTGAAGATCTTAAATGGTGTTGGGCGGTCACTGGGAAATGCTTCACAAACTAGGCGACAGCTCTTTTCTTCACTCTACTGTCAAGGAAGAGATCTATTTGGTGCAGACTCTTTTGCGCTCTATCTCTATCCAGAGAATTCGGCTGCAGAACTTAGCCTCTACAAGACTGAAGAGCAGTTAGTAGAGTCAAAAAAGAAGAAAGGGGAAAGAAACCTAGATCCTATCGATGGAAAACTGCCAGAAGAACAAGCCATAGGGTTTGCAAAGTGGTGTGCAAACAATAGACGCACACTTAGAGTAGACAATGTGGCTCATCAAGCCAACTACTATGTAGATACTTTGTTAACAGACTGTATACCATACAAATCTTGGCTTGGGGTTCCACTTGAATGTGAGCAGAACCTACTTGGAGTGATCAGTGTAGCAAGCCTTGCTAAGAGAGCATTTACTGAGCAGCACGAAGAGATACTAAGAGTTTTGAGCCATCAAGTAGTAAGTGCGGTTGAAAATGCAAGGCTTTATGAGATGGCTACTGTTGATGCTTTAACAGGTCTTGTTTCTGCAAGACATTTAAGACAAAGGCTTGGTGAAGAGTTTGACAGTGCAAAACGAAATAGAAAACCATTATCGGTTGTTATGATCGATATAGACTATTTTAAGAAGATAAACGACTCTCATGGTCATGAAGTTGGAAACGAGGTTCTAAAACACTTAGCCCAGATTCTTCGTTCCAGCATTCGAGATGGGGATATTGCAGCTCGTTATGGAGGCGAAGAGTTTACAATTCTGCTACCAGCAACTTCGCTCGATATAGCCAGCAAGGTAGCTGAAAGGCTAAGGACAGCCGTGCAAAGATCTCCAGCAAATACTAGTGTTGGAGAACTTTTCATTACAGCCAGTTTTGGAGTAGCCTGCTATCCCCAGACAGATTTTCAAGACCAGAGCCAATTGCTCTCTGCTGCAGACACAGCACTCTACAGATCAAAACAGAAAGGGAGAAACTGTGTCAGCCAAGCCGAAAATTAACAGCTACTCTCTTGCAAAACTTTCAACATCTCTTCAGATGTAAATCTGGCCTGAGCGAGTTTGTAGTATTGCGCTCCCATTTCAGCCAGCATGTCAGGTGCTATTGGACCAAGTAGATCAAACATAAGGTAGTTTGTAGCAGACCTACGACTAAGGTGAACTACATTATCTGTCTGAAGTTTCAATCCAGAAAGAACTCCAGGGTAGTAGCTTCCTGCACTGAAAAGGTCTGCAGTTGCAGCGTCTGTATGAGCCAGAACTGCTATACCTGCCTGCTTCTCGGTATAGCTGCATAGTCTTTCTACAATGGCGTCTATCTTGATCATCTGTTCTACTCTTTTCTGAAGTTTTGTCTACTATTAAGACACAGGCTGATGAAAAGGAGAATTAAAGACAGCATGGACAAAGCAGGCAATATCTTCATAACTCTGCTCCTTCTGCTCTTTCTTACATCTTGTAGGTCAGAAGCCCCAGAAGTTGATGGGAGCATCGACCACTCGTCTTTCGACAAAATCCTTAGAACCTATGTAAGCTCTCAGGGCTATGTTGACTACAAAAGTCTCAAAGCCAACAGGTATGAACTAGACAACTATGTTTCCCAGCTTGCAAAAGTGAGTCCTGTCTCTCATCCAAAACTCTTTCCCACCCGCCAGTCTCAACTCACTTACTGGATCAACGCCTATAATGCCTTCACGCTGCAAGGCGTCATAAATCACTACCCTACAGAGAGCGTCCAGAAGATCTACCTATTTTCCGGTTTCTTTTGGAGGCTGAGATTCACTGCAGGAGGCGAAACGATGAGCCTCTACTACCTTGAAAATAGCATTATCCGTAAGCAGTTTAACGACCCACGCATACACTTTGCTATAGTGTGCGCGTCAGAAGGGTGTCCACGCCTTGCAAACCAAGCTTATGTACCTGAAGACCTAGACAGACAACTCGATGCCCAAGCTGTTAAGTTCATCAATGAAGAAAGAAACATCAAGATAGACCTTGAACAGAATCAGCTAATAGTCTCTAAGATCTTTGAGTGGTACAAAGATGACTTTGTCTTACCTACGGAAACGATCACGAGCTATATCGAACCCTACTTGTCACAACCAAAACAGGCTCAACTACAAAAGTTAAAAGCACCTAAAATTGTTTACCAACAGTATGACTGGCGCATCAACGACCAAGCCCGCCAAGATAGCGCGTCAAAATAGGTCAAGAAGCCGGAAATTACCTGACACCTTCATTTTTCAGGCTGTCGGTATCTGTTGTATCATAGCAGCACTCTGAACTAACCTAGAATAATACAACTATTTCAGACTTTTACAGTACAGCTTCAAAAGTGATAGATATGCAAAAACACGAAGAGAGAAAAAAAACTTACGTTCGTTGATTTTTGTAACTCTTTCTGATTTTTGTGTTTATAATCACTATATCAGGTACTAGAACATAAGGTAATGTGAACGAAAAAGGAGAGTTTCGTATGAGGCAAAAGTTCACCTATCTAGGGAGGATGTTGGTTGAGAAGGGGCTGCAAGTAGCTGCGTTGAAAGGGGCTGCTGTTTTAGCAGTTTTGGCCTTGCTCTGCCTTCTTCCTGGAAACGCTTTTGGACAATCTTCAACAGGGCAGATCAAGGGAACCGTTTCTGATCAGACAGGAGCCGTTCTTCCTGGTGCTACAGTGACAGCAACAAACACAGTGACAGGCGAAAGTCGCGAAACAACGACAAACGAAGTAGGAGACTACAACTTCAAACTTGTTCAGCCTGGCACTTACAAGGTTCAAGTAAAGGCGGATGGCTTCAAACAAGCATCTTTAGAAGATCTAGTTGTCCGCATCACAGAAACGGCTATTGCAGATGTCAAGCTCGAAGTAGGTGCAGAGACATCCGAAATAGTTACGGTCAAAGCAGAAGCTCCGCTAGTTCGGCTAGATTCTGCAAGCGTGGGTCAAGTTATAGAAGAGCGTAGCATCAAACAGCTCCCTCTTCCAACCAGAAACTTCCAACAGTTATTAACACTAACTGCTGGCACTTCATCAAACATTACAAATACATCTGAAGTTGGTCGTGGTGACACTGCAATCAACGTCAATGGACAACGTACAACCAGCAATTCTGTTCTCATTAATGGTATTGACG
>JAEUQL010000405.1 GCA_016789295.1 Blastocatellia bacterium
GTTGACTATTTTTCCTGCCATAAGTGGTTGTTCTATCTCTACCAGTTCATCACCCGTGGAGATAATAGCTACAGTAGGTCTACGAGCTACTAACACAAATGGTCTTTGGCAAGAAGCTAGTAACCCTATCTCTGCCGAGCCAAGTTCTGATCCACGTTTAATCAGCAAGTCTCCTGCATGTACATCTTCTCCGCGTGGTCTGATGCTTTGTCCTACTTTTGCAGACTCAAAAATCTTTACTCTGTTGTCTTCAACTCGTTCGGTAACTTCTACCATCACAACAGCATCTGCCCCATCTGGAATGGGTGCACCTGTCATTATCCTGATAGCCTCGCCTTGGCCAAGGCTTTTTCTGGCTACATAACCGGCTGGTAGATCTTCGACAACAGTGAGTACTACTGGCGATTCTATGCTTGCGCTGGCAACATCTTCTGCTCTTACTGCATAACCATCCATAGCTGAATTGGCTTCCAGAGGAATATCCAAAGGAGCATATATATCTTCTGCTATGACACGGCCCAATGCACTAAGTAGGTCAACTCTCTCATCACCTACATAGTTTACAGGTTCGAGCGCAATAGCCAGAGCTTCTTCAACACTAAGTAGTTTAGCCATCTCTACTCCTCATCCACAAAACTTCTGTCTTCAGACTGTGCAAACGGATTGATGGTCGGGGTTTCTCGAATCAAAGTGTCTGCTGCTGCTGAAGAGAACTTCTTAAGTCTGCGGGTAAAAACTATCTCTTTATATTCTTCAGCAAACAAAAGAAGTTTTTGTCTTAAAATTTCTGCTGAGGGGCGATCTTGTGGGTTTCTGGAAAGGATTGTCAAGATCAGTTTGTCAACTTCATCTGGAACTGCACTGTTGTAGATCTTTAAGGATGGAGGGTCTTCATTTATATGCTTCCAAAGAGCATTTCTTGAGCTGATTGTATTGAATAGGAAAGGAGGCTGCCCACAGACCATTTCATAGAATACTATGCCTACACTGTAAATATCTGCCTTTTCATCATATTTTGCACCTGCAAGCCTCTCTGGTGACATGTAAGCTGGAGTACCCAAAATACCACCTTTTGCCGTAAGATAATAACTTTCCATGTTACTTTCTACCAAACGCTTGGAAATACCAAAATCGACAACTTTGACGATTTCGCCTTCTGATGATTGAGTAAGAAAGATGTTATCAGGTTTAATATCTCTGTGAACTATTCCGTGTCTGTGTGCTTCTGTCAGTGCACCGCAAACTTGAGCAAGTATCAAACAGGTACGCCGTAATGATATACGATGAGCAGAATCAAGTTCTTTAGTGAGGCTGCGCCCATGTAGTAACTCCATTACAAGATAGGCTATACCTTCTTGAGATATACCAGAATCTAGTATTGTGACAATATTTTTGTGGCTAAGTCGCGAAGCCGAGACACCTTCCATTTTGAAGCGTTCTATAGCATCGGCTGAATCGTTGCCTTGAGACGGCTTAAAAACTTTGATAGCAATGGGGCGGCTCAATGGAAGGTGTGTTCCCTTGAAAACAATTCCAAATCCTCCTGATCCTATCTCTTCATCTAACTGATACTTGCTATCAAGTATAGTACCAGGAAGTGCCTTTGCTAGAGTAGAAAAAATCCTATCAGCTTGCTTTTGAGAAGCAATAAGTTCCTCATTTTTTCGTTCTACTTCTTGTTTTGCGATCTCTAGCTTCTTCAGATTCCTCTCCAGCTCTAGATTCTTTCTGTCAAGTTCTGTAGTTCTCTCTTCAACCTTTTTCTCTAGATCTCTATTGAGTTCGTCTAGCTGCCTATAAGCTTTACTAAAACGGTTAGAAAGTGAAAGCATCATTGCAATATAGAAACCAAGAAAAGCAAGATCTAGAAATATCTGCCCTATCTCACGATTTATTTGAAGTATCTTAAATCTTTCAAGTAGCAGGCAGGACTGAAAAAATATGATAGAGATTAAGCCCAAAAGTATTGTCTTTGCGTCTTTGTTGCCTTTCCATACCTGACTACATACAAGCCATGTACCTACCAACATGAAAGGTACCAGAAATAGATTTAAGCGTCCTGTGTTGGGGAAAGAGTTTGTAGGTGCTAGAATTGCTAAAGATATGAAGGTAAGAAAAGAGAGCTGATAAATCCTCAATAGTATATTTATCTTCTGGTGAAGAAAAGTCCAAAGAAACTCGATACCAAAGATCATAACAAGTGCTATCAGTGTTATTCGAAGTCTTAAACAAGTAACATAAGGGATCTGCAAATATTCTATTAGCCAAAGATAAGAAGTTGTTGAATTTATGCTTACACTTAAGCCTGTTAATGCAAACCAGAGATACTCTTTTAGTTCCTTCCTTTGTGAGTATAAATAGAGATAGAAGAGGCCAATAACTGTACTAAAGATAGTTATTAGCAAGTTTAACAGATCTCCCTTAAAGAGCTTTAGTCTACTATTTAAGACGAAGCTTTCAAGAGTGGTGTAGTTGCCTACTTGGCTACCATAAATAATATGGTGTTTTCTGTTTGCTCTCAGCCCTGACAGTCTATAGTTTGCCCAAGCACGCACAGCTATTACCATCTCAGGTTTTGAACCTACCAATTCAGTAGGAATTGAAAAAGCTTTTGGAAGGATAATACAGGCTTGCTGTTGATCTACACTGTGGCCAAAGCTACCTATCCTCTGCCCATTTACAAACACTTCATAGCTACCATAGGTCTCAGCAAAAAAACTGACTCCAAGACGTATGTTTTGTAATGCTTTATCTACCTTGACGTGCAGACGATACCATATGTAACCCTCATACTCGTTGGTGAGAAGGTCTTGGCAGTCTTCTCTTTCACACGCAACCTTCCAGGCAGAATCATCAAAGTCTACATCTGCCCAGTTGTGGTAGTCTCCTGTTTGCATTCTCCAAAAAGAAGAGACCATAACGGGGCTATCCAGGCTGTTTATTGCTACTAGTTCATTGGCAAAACAGATGCTTGGAAATAGAACATGGAGCAATAGAAGAAGTGCTATTAGAACTCTTCCTGTCATTTGAGAGGATCTCCAGGGCTTTGGGCTAGTGCTAAAAAACCAATGAAGCTATTAATAGTTTACTCGAAGTTGTGCTGTGTGGGAAATATATTCTTGGCTTGAAGGAAAGATACTTAAGAAGGTCTCCAGGCTGTTAGACTGAAGACCTTCTTAGCTTTAGAAGAATCTTACTGTGTAGGTAAACCTAACTCCACGACCAATCTCTGGTGCAAGGTCTTTAATTAGAGATGTATGGTTAAAGTAGAGCCTGTCTCCTAAATTGAAACCATTGACAGAAAATACGTGTGCAGCGTGCTTTTGAAGTAGTGTGTAAGAAGCACGCAGGTTAACTACTGTATAGCCAGGAGTTCTTGTTTCGGTGGAAAATATCTGATTCTGTGATCTTGCCATCAAAACTTCTGGTCTGACGCTGAAGCCTTTGTAGTTGGCCTCAAGTCCTATTCTCCCACGCAGAGGCGGAATGCGAGGAAGTGAACTGTCTGTATTCTTTATCTCTGCATCAACAGCATCCAATCCAGCATTGAGGAATAGAAAATTGGTGATTTTGTAGTCCATGCCTACTTCCGTTCCCACAAAGCGGCTGTCAGCTTGTGCAAAATTGGCAACTGGTAGCCCGTCTTCTATATCACCTGTTGGAGCAAGAAAGACAAAGCTATCGATATCGTAGTAGTAGAAGTTGACTTCACTACGAAACCGCTTTCCAGCATATCTAAACGAAAGATCTATACCGTTGGTCAGTTCGCGTCTGAGGTTGACATCGCCAACTTCAAAAGTGAGTGTACCAATATGTGGGCCATTGTTGTAGAGTTCTTCAAGTGCTGGTGCACGATAGGAGTAGGTGTAGTTAGCTACAAAAGCAGCTCCTTCAAAAACAGGAACTCTGATACCTGCTGCACCTGAAAAACCAGTAAATGTTCTGTCTCTCAAGCCTTCAGCATTGTAGCGGTTGGTCTCTACACGACCACCAAACTGTAGCTGTGCTTTCTCAAAAGATATCTGCTCAAGACCAAAGAATGCAAAGTTATTCTGGTCAACTGGTGGAGCAAGAGCTTCTGCACCAATTGTCTCGTAGTCTCTATTAAAGCCAGAGAAACCGAAGCTGCCAGAAAAACGGCCTACCTTTCTCTGTTCAAACACTGCACGATAGCTGATCTCGTCATTATTGAACA
>JAEUQL010000406.1 GCA_016789295.1 Blastocatellia bacterium
TCCAAACCTCCAAAACCAGCCCAGTGTTTTACTGGAAAAAGTAGGTATCCAAGCTGCCATTTTATTGTTGGTGAACCATCACTGTTTGCTGCTAGTTTTACCTTATAACTAACCTTTATCGTGTGTAGCCCTCGCGTAAGCACAAACTTAAAAGAGTTTATGGAACTACTATTCTTGCTAGCAAAAGAGAGTTGCTTGTTTCTATCAATGTCTAAAGTAGTGGTTGGAAGTGTCCAACCCTTTGGAAGCTTTTCTATATCAAGTGCTGTTACATCAGATTCAATAAGCTGGTCATCAACCAAGATACCTTGATCAAAAGTATCAGCCGCAAAGTTGAGGGTAACCTCTTGAGTCTCCCCTCTATTAATAACTCGATATATAGCTTCTATGGCAGCTCTACCTTCACTCTTTTCAGGCGGCATGTAGTCTGCTACAGGTCTTAGATCTATAAAAAGAGTCTCCCGCTCTACAAAGACCGACTTAAGGTCTCCAAAAGGCTCTGCAGCAATTCCACCTTGAATGGGTGCATCGGCTGAAATTACTCTGCTAGAAAACAGTCCGAACAGACAGACCAACAGTAACAAAGTCTCTCTTCTTAGTACAAAGGTTCGTAGAAGCATAAAATCCATAGCTTTAAATTTTCTCTTGAACTACTCTTTCGTTATAGCGTACACGCATGTGACCCTGAACTGCCATCTCTGGAGGAGAAATGCACAGAAAACTCTTTCTTTCCCTAATCTTGGTTATAGGTCTGCTTGTTTCTAGCTCACCTGCAATAGCAACTCAACGCAAAAATCCCAAGGCTAGCAAAAGCTCAACACAAGCTCCAAACCACGGAAATGCAAATTTTATAACAACAGCTCAACTTAAAGACTACCTTGACTTCATCGCATCTGATGAACTAGAAGGGCGCGACACTCCATCAAAAGGTCTCGATGTTGCGGCCCGCTTTATTGCCACTAATCTTTCACGCTGGGGCTTGAAACCTGGTGGTGACAACGGAACCTTCTTTCAGAAGATGCCTATGAGACGTGACAAGATCAAACCCAAAGAGACCTTTCTTGAAATAAATGGCGAACGCTTCAAATACGGTGAAGACTTCTTTTCAAATCCTGCCTCTGGCTCTGCAACTACATCTGCTGTCTATGTAGGGCACGGTTGGCTCATAAAATCAAAAAATATCAATCCATATGAAAAAGTAGATATTAAAGACAAGTTAGTTGTCTTTCTTGGGGGTACGCTTCCACAAGGCGCAAGCTTTAATGACCTTTCTGGAAAAGAAGGCGAAGATTGGGATTCACCTTGGTCATACGCCAAAAAACACGGCGCAAAAGCATTGATTGCAGTCCCCAGCTACACCACACTTACTCAATGGGAGCAATTGAGCCAAAACTCCGTTGAGCGTGGCCGCACAGTCTTTGAAAAATTTGAAAACGTTGACAGAAACCCCTTACCTATCATTACTTTATCTGTAAGAGCTTTGGAGCTACTTTTTCGTGCTGAAAGAGCAGCAGCAAACTCGCTATTTTACCAAGTATCAGCTACAAACAAGATCGAATCCTTTGAGCTTTCTACAAATAAAACTATCAGTTTCAATATCGCTGTAGATTCACAAAAACTGAGTACCAGAAATGTAATAGGTATCTTAGAAGGCCAAGACCCAGTATTGAAAAATGAGTATGTAGCACTAGGAGCACACTATGATCATGTTGGTATTAACCCAAATATCACTGGTGACAATATCTACAATGGAGCCGATGACGACGGCTCTGGAACTGTAGCTATACTCTCCATAGCGGAAGCAATGGCTCGTGGTCAACGACCGAAGCGCTCTGTACTGTTTGTTTGGCATACAGGAGAGGAAAAAGGATTGCTAGGATCACGCTACTTTACTGAAAATCCAACTGTACCTCTAGATCAGATAGTTACACAGCTAAACCTAGACATGGTAGGTCGCAGCAAGCAAGAGAATGATAACAAGCCAATGAATAAAGATCTGTCTACATCTGATGAAATATATCTTATCGGCTCAAAGATGCTTAGCAGTGAACTTGGCCAGATTAGTGAGTTGGTAAATGCCTCATTCCTCAATCTTAAGTTCAACTACCGTTATGACGACCCTAAAGACCCAAACAGGTTCTTCTATAGAAGCGATCACTACAACTATGCTCGTAAAGGTATCCCTATAATCTTCTATTTTGATGGTGTACACGAGGACTATCACAGAGTCTCAGATTCTGTTGACAAGATAGATTTTGATAAGCTTGAAAAGGTGAGCCGTACAGTATTTGCTACTGCTTGGGAGCTTGCAAACAGACCTACTCGACCTATTGTTGATAAACAGCTACCTGCAGAAACAATGACCAATGAAGATGAATAAGCTTTCACACTTGGCCTACTTCTACTAAAGTAGGCCAAGTAGATTTTTCAAACACCAATAGATGAGTCATACCTAAAATAGCAATTTTTTCAAAGTAGATACCCACGCTGCTCGTATCAAATTTCACTTTAGACATAATTAAGGAGGAAAGACATGGAGCTTGTTTTACGCAACGTTTCAAAAACTTATCCCAATGGGGTCAAAGCTCTCAACAATCTCTCTCTCACTATAAAAAAAGGAATGTTTGGGCTGCTAGGTCCAAACGGCGCAGGAAAGTCTAGCTTAATGCGCACTATTGCAACATTACAAGATGCTGACGAAGGCTCAATAACTCTAGGTGATCTGGATGTAATAAAAAATAAAGATTCTGTAAGACGAATTTTAGGCTATTTACCACAAGAATTTGGAGTATATCCTAAAATGAATGCTGAAATGCTGCTAGATCACATAGCTATCTTAAAAGGTATTACCCGTAGCAGTGAGCGCAAAGATATAGTTAAAACACTACTACAACAGACAAACCTCTGGGATGTACGCAAAAAAAGTCTTGGCGGTTATTCTGGTGGTATGAAACAACGTTTTGGTATAGCACAAGCACTACTCGGTAATCCAAAACTTATTATAGTAGATGAGCCTACTGCAGGGCTTGACCCAGCAGAGCGTAATAGGTTTCTTAATCTGTTAGGTGAAATAGGAGAAAATGTAATAGTTATACTCTCAACTCACATAGTCGAAGATGTAAAAGAACTATGCACACAAATGGCTGTTATTAACAAAGGTGAACTCCTACTTTCAGGTAATCCAACAACCATTATAGAAGAGATGCAAGGAAAGATTTGGAAGAAAATTATCAACAAAAATGAACTACAATCTTATCACTCACACTTCAATATAATTTCTACAAAACTGATAGCAGGCAAGACAGAAATCCACGTATACTCTGAGACTCAGCCTGATGCAACTTTTGTCAGTACAGAAACTGACCTGGAAGATGTATATTTCTCAACACTCAAGTCCAAAGTGTAAAGGAGGTATAGCACATGTTTAAAGATATATTTCTTTTTGAGATCTCTTTTCGTCTTAAACGAATATCAACATATGTCTATTTTGGTATATGGTTTTTGATGGGCTTTATTTACATGAGTAGTGATTCGGTACTCCAACTTGGAATTGGAACAAAAGTTGCCAAAAATAGCCCATACGGCATTAGTCAGCTTCTGGCACTCCTAACAGCTTTTGGAACGCCTATAATCTCGGCTGTTACTGGAACAGCTATTTATAGAGACTTTGAAGAGCGAATGCACTTAATACTCTTCTCTACACCTATAAGTAAATTTGGTTATCTGGGTGGTAGGCTATTTGGTTCATTATTTTCTACCTTTATTATCTTTATTGGTATACCCATAGGTATGTTTTTGGGAACACTAATGCCTTGGGCAGATAGTACAAAACTTGCACCTTTCAGCTTGATGAGCTATTTGCAGCCATTTTTACTGATAGTTATCCCCAATATTCTTTTTCTTGGAACTCTCTTCTTTCTTGTTGGTACTCTGACAAGAAATATACTTGCTGTCTATCTACAAGGCGTGGTGGTTTTTGCAATATATCTTATCTCTCTTAATCTTATTGGAGATGTAAATAACCAATTTACTCCAGCACTTCTCGACCCCTTTGGGCTTATAACAATAGACTCCATAACAAAATACTGGACAGTTGCAGACAGAAATAACCTGTTACTGCCAATTTCTGGAGTAATGCTCTACAACAGACTTCTATGGTCATTACTTGCAA
>JAEUQL010000407.1 GCA_016789295.1 Blastocatellia bacterium
TAACAACTTAACAGCTACAAACCCTTTTGTCTGTCGATCATAGGCTTTATATACTATCCCTAAACCACCTTGACCAAGTACACTTTGTAGCTGATAGCGATCTGCAAGTACTTCACCTTTTAAGTCCGAAGACTTCGTTCCTGCGAGTACCTCTGCTCGCATCTCTTTAAGTTTCTGGTCGTAGCTTAATCGGTCTTCGCGTAGTTGTTGTAGTAGTAGCTGTTTTTCTTCATAGGTTTCACTAAGAAGCTGGATTAGTAATACTTTTTCCCCTTCTAGACATAAAGCAGAAGCTCCAAGGTGTATCTCATTTCCTTCTGTATCGCTTTCACTCCAAAGATCAGACTTAAGAACATTTCCGCTATTGCTGTTCCAAAAATCTTCTGCATCGAATAAGAAAGTTTCAATAAAAGGAAAGAGTGTCCCAGGCAATAGTTTTTCAACTTCTAAATTCTGATGTTGAAAATAGCTGCTGAACCATTCTGGAATAGTGCCCACTATTTTGAAATGGCTCTCATTTACTCTTTTCAATACAACTATTCCAAGAGAGGCAAGTATTCTTGCTGCGAGAGAATTCTCCATAGTCTCTTTTTATTTATCAGATTTGAAAGCGAAAGATAAAAGAATAGAACAGATCTATCCTAATCAACAAGAACTTATTTAGCAACTATACTACTTTAATAACATTAGTTACAGTCAGTGGGGTTGCTGCAAATCTTAAATCTGCAAAAGTAGCTAAGTAAAACGGCCTTATTTTACCGGATAAAGAGAAAAAAAGCTTTACAGAATTGATTTTTACTATTACAATCCGCCTCTTACTTAGTAAATTGATAATCTTTCTAATCTTTTGTGGCGGGCATAGCTCAGTTGGTTAGAGCGCCTGACTGTGGATCAGGAGGTCACGGGTTCAAACCCCGTTGCCCGCCCTTTAACTCTTCATCTTCCTTCCTCCATATAAAATATAAGCTGAACTTTCAGGCAAAAACTTATCTACGATTTTGCATTAATTGCTATCAGAGAATATAGCTCAAGAACTCCAGTTGCCAAGTGATTGTTTAAAAAAGATTTTAAGGATAATAGATTCTGGTTTATGCTCTATTAGCCATTTATAACTCCAAGAGTTGGCTATAATATCTCTAACTTTTGACTCTATTAGCATATTTTTCTATTCTGCTCTATAAATAGCTATTTTCTATATTCATCTCCACAGTCTCCTATAACGTTCATGAGATTTCTCGATTCTGCTTGAATAGCTTCTATTTTGGCTATCTCTTCATCATCGAGTTGAAATCTAAATATGCGGCTATTGTCTGCAATATGTTGTCTTATTCCAAGCCTTGCTCCAACTATCACTGCTGTAACTTCAGGACGTTGCAAGATGTACTTAATAGCAATATTAGCTATGCTAACCCTGTGCTTCACTGCTATGTCAGCAAGTTCTCGAAGAAGCATCTGAAATAGTTCCCAACCACCCCAAACATCTATCATCTGCTTGTACTTTCTCAAACTTGCAGTAGTTAATTCGAATCTGTTAGGTTCTCGTTTCCCCAAATAGCTTTCAGAAAGAAAACCTCCGCAAACGGCTCCATAAGTTAAAAGCCCTATATTATTTTCAATGCAGAACGGAGCCATCTTGATAGATGGCCGCATATCTATTATTGAATATTGAACCTGGTTAGAAACAATATTTATTCCTTGGCCTGTAATTATTTTAAGATGTTCTGTATCAAAGTTAGTGAGACCAAGATGTTTTATCTTTCCTTCAACAACCAGTTCTGAGAGATATTCAAGAGCTTTCAAATAGCTGCTGTCTTCATACTCCCACCAATGAAACTGTAGTAGATCGATAGTTTCAGTATCCATACGGCGTAGCGAACGTTCAACGCTTTCTGCAACAATCTTTTTAGTGATGAGTGTTGGTTGTGGAACCCACTTTGTAAAGAAGTGCATTTGTGCAAGAAGAGCTTCTTTTTGTAGTTGTCTAAACCTACGCCTAAATTCACCTACAAAGTCTTCTGCTGGGCCATAATGGTCTGCAAGATCCCACGTTAGCATTCCTGCATCCGCATAGCTAAACATATCTTTAAGAGCAGATTCAGCTTCTATCTGTCCATGAGCACCTGAAACTTGCCACATTCCATTCAGTATTTGGCAAATTTCCATATCAGCAAGTCGAGTAGTTGCAATTTTATTCATAGAAAAGACTTTAATTTATAGTCTGAGTTTTGATTTTTGGAGTGTAGCGGCAAAACAGAGATATGTATACTGTTTAAAAACAAGAAAGCCGCCCAAACTTTAGCGGCTTATGTTAGTGTGTCTGTCGAAAGAGTCGCGCATGAGGTAGAAAAGTTTCCACCTACCTAAATTCCTCTTTCAATACCTTTGCGAACGACTCTACCGGTTACACCAAAATTCCTCTCTTTTGGTCTAACATTTATAAAATCTAGAGGTTGTAGACCGTCGAGTTGAAGAGTTCTTTCTAGATCTTTGCTTGCTGCAATGGCAGCAATCTCAGCCCTTTTAAGCATGAAAGGATACTCACACCAAGTAGTCGATTGCTGAGCGTTTGTGGATGTGAAGCAAACAGACAATAATAATAAAAGAAGTGTAGTTCTGTAGATTTTCATCTGTTCCTCCTTCAGATTAATAACAGTGATTTTGTTACACATAGCCACTGTCCTAAAAACAGACAGCTTATAGCCTTGTTTCCATTTCAATAATACAACCTATTCAGGTTTACTTCCTGCAAGCAATGTGGCTTTTATTGATAGATCAAACTGAAAACTCCCTCGCTCTCTTTCGATAATCTTTTCAAGGGCAGCACGAACTGAAGCTCTATTCTGTTTTGGAAGTATTGAAAACCACTTTTCAAGTAAGTAGATCTCAATTAAAGGAGCTTTGAAGAAGTCTTCTGCTGTTTCAAAAGTGAACTCTTCTTTTTTAAGAAAAGTCTTAACAGAAGAAAGTCCTGCTTGCTTCATCATCTGCTCTCCTTCAGAAACAGAAAACCGTTCATTTATCAGTTCCTCTAGCCCGGCAAGAAGCCTCTCATCTAGACTACAACTATATAATGCTTCCCAAAATATTGAGAAAAACTCATCAAAGCTCCCTTTTGTGGTAGTGAAAAGCACTACTCGACCACCTGGACGCGCTAAACGAACCATCTCTGCTAATTGAGGGACTATCTCTGAAGTTTCAGTAAGTGAAACGTCACAGATTATTAGATCAAAACTGTTACTATAGAAAGAAAGTTTAGAAGGTGGACTGACTAAGAAAGAGATATTTTTAATCTTTGATATAGAAGCTTTTGCTTGAGCTATTTCTATCATTTCTGATGAACAATCTACTGCAGTAACATCTCCTTGAGCGGCAAGTGAAGTTGCCATCTCGATTGCAAGCCCGCCTGTTCCGCAGTTTACTTCTAACACTCGACCTAGCTTTGGTACTCCAATCTTTTCAGTAAAAAGCTGATCAAAACAGTCACGCCAAGTAGGGGCTATGAAGAGATCATATATGTAGGCAAGTTCTTTGCTTGTCTTGCTCACTGTTAACTCCAATCTTTTTTGGGAAGATTGTAACACAGAATGTCTAGTGTCTTTTTCACAGTAGTAGCTATTCTGCACATAGCTTGACTGTTTGATCAAAAGAGCTACAATTTTTCTGTTCCTAAAAATATTATTTCTGGTTTAGCAAATTTATGATCAATAACAACTTGTTTCTTCGTCATTTGATGTTGCTTGTTGACGAAGACTTGAAGCCTCCAATCCCGACTCTTCCAGGACTGGAAAAGTTTGCAGACACAAACAATATCAGCTTTCTTTACAGTCTGGACACCTTCGATATAGTAATCATCTCAATGTATTTCGGAATTCTCTTTATTCTTTCTCTCTATGGCTTTTATAGATTAAGACTTGTCTATCTCTTCTTGAGATACCTCCATCTCAAGCCTAAGCCAAAAGCAGAGTTTGAACAGCTCCCTCAAGTAACCGTCCAACTTCCACTCTTCAATGAAATGTATGTAGTTGAAAGGCTTTTGAAAGCTGTTACTGAACTGGACTATCCAAAAGAGTTACTCGAAATTCAGGTGCTCGACGACTCTACAGATGAAACAGTGAACATTACTGCAAAAGCTGTAGCTTTTTACCAAGAAAAAGGCTTTG
>JAEUQL010000408.1 GCA_016789295.1 Blastocatellia bacterium
GAAGCCTGCTGCTGTGATCTGCTGTTGTGTAGGAGCTGCTGGAGCTGGGGTTCCTGCTGTTCCTGCAACTGGGACACGGTTTGTGTCATAGTTTGATGCACCGATTGCGAGCAGGTTAAGACCTGTTGAAACCTGTGATCTTTGGCTGTTGTTGAGTGAACCTTGCTGCAATGTGCTGTATGCACTGGCAACTTTGGCGTAGATATCTCTTGGACTTGCTGCAGGAGCTTTTGGATCGCTCAAGCTATTGTAAGCTGAACGAAGGCTGCTGATTGCGCTGTCTACTGCGCGGCGGCTGTTTGCATCAAGTGAACCAGAGCTTCTGATGGAAGTAAGGTTCTTTGCAATGTTGAGAAGATTTACTGAATAGTTCTTTCTCGATGTCAAGTCACCAGCATAGAGGTTCTGTACACTCTGTGTCTGAGCTTGATTGTAGCGTCCAGCACTCTTGTAGAAAGAGAGAACTCCCTGTGGGCTAAATGCTATTCTTGGAAGTGTAGCTGTGCTGGTTGGTGGGAAACCTGCTGTGTAGAAGGATGTAGCTGTTCCACCATTTCTGAATGTGATCTCAGAGGTCTGAAGAGCATTGGCAGAGTTGACCATCAAAGATGTTGTTCTAAATGTGTTTGCTGGGAGATTCTGGGTATTTGTTAAAAGATTTATTGACTGTTGACTAAATGCTCTCTGTGGCTGTAAAGAAGCGTTCAAAGTTGGGGTGGTGCCTCCCGATGTTCTTAGAGCTGTCTGGATCTGCATTTTTGCAAAGTTTGCACCGATTGAGGATGTATCTTCGCGGCGTACAGTCTCTGTTGTCTGTGGTGCTGTCTGTTGGACTGTTGCAGCCTGAGTATTTTGTACTTGATTCTGATCGTTTACATTAGAAACTTCAAATGCTCTAGAAGAATTACTTACATTATTAACTGACATGATCTACTCCTTAAATATTTTGAAAATTTTTTAACAAACTTAAGTAAAGTGGAAATTATTCCAAAAACCGAAGCAAACAGTTGCAGCAGTGTCACCTTATCAACAAGAGAGGCAAATGCTC
Source organism: Blastocatellia bacterium (assembly GCA_016789295.1). Taxonomy (GTDB): domain Bacteria; phylum Acidobacteriota; class Blastocatellia; order Chloracidobacteriales; family JADJPF01; genus JAEUQL01. Next base: position 1,049 of record JAEUQL010000408.1, read on the forward strand.
GCTTACAGCTAAAAGTATTAGACCCTAAATCCTAAAGCTTCTTTTAGGTAGGGAGAAGAAATTTTGAACCTATATATGAAGTTCTAAATCTTCTGGTGTTCTTGATTCTTTATTTTTGATTATTTCTATTAGAACTTTGAACGGCTTTTCTTTGAGCAAGGCATGTGCCAAAAAACGTCACCTCGAAGACAAATTTTTGCACTTCTTCACTTTGTTATAGAAAATATTGTAATTACAGATTTCCGTAAGGTCGTTTCAGAGACAGACAGTGGTCTTTATTCTTGGACAAAAAAGGGGGTAGGTGAGTAAAAAATACTCGATCTACCCTTTTTTACCCTGTAGAAAATACAAACTTAATTACATATACGGAAGGCAATTATGGAGAGTGTCTGGCTATTTGCTCTGGCTACACGTAGCATCACAGCTTGAGAGTCTTTCAGTTCTTTGATAGCGTCTTCAAACTCAGTTGTGGAAGAGACAGGTTTACGATTAACTTCGGTGATGATGAACCCACGTTTCAATCCAGCTTCGGCAGCACAGCTTAGTGAATCTATATCAGAGACTACTACACCAGAAAATGGAGATGTTTTGACTTTGACTATCTCTTTTGCGCCAGAAGAGCCTATCTCTTCTACCAAAAACCCCATCTTTCCAAACTTACCATTCTCTTTTGGCTTGCCAGCCTCTTTTGGAGTAGCTGTAGAAACTCTGGGTGTATCTCTTTCGGCCAATGTCGCAAAAAGCTGCTTTGTGGAGCCACCACGGATCACTTCTACTTCTATGCTCTTTCCAGGAGGAGTTTCGGCTATTAGCTTGTAAAGACTGTCTTTATCCAGAACTTCTTTGCGGTTAAACCTGGTTATTACGTCATATACTTCGAGTCCAGCTTTTGAAGCAGCAGAGTCTTCAGTGATATGTGTGACAATCGCACCGTATGAAGTTGAAAGCCCCATAGCTTCTCTCATCTCATCGCTTATATCCTCTGGTTGCACACCTAAAAAACCTCTTGTCACATGCCCATGAAGTTTTAACTGAGAAACTATCTGTTTAACTTGATCTGCAGGAATGGCAAAACTTATTCCGTTAGCATCGGCACGAACTATTGTATTTATCCCTATAAGCTCACCAGCCATGTTGAGAAGCGGTCCACCCGAATTGCCCGAATTGATTGCAGCATCGGTCTGTATGTAATCTTCATAAAGAGTGCCAAATACTTTACGGTTTTTAGCACTAACAATCCCCTTTGTTACAGTGCGATCATATGAATAAGGGTTTCCAATAGCTATAACTTCTTCTCCTACCTTGACCTCTGATGAATCACCCAGTGGCATAACAACCAGGGGTCGATCAGTGTCAACCTTCAATAGTGCAAGATCTGTCATTCGATCTGCTCCTACAATTTTTGCAGAAAGTTCTTGGTTGTCATAAAAACGAACCCTGATCTGCTCTGCTTTCTCTACAACGTGATGATTTGTCACAATGTATCCTGCACCATCTATTATGCAGCCTGTCCCAATACCTCTGCTGCGCCTCTCTCCAATTTCAGGATGATTTTGTGGAAGAGATTCTTCTTGATCAAGGATATGTGTGGATGTGATTCTAACAACTGCTGGATTGGCTCGCTCAAATACCAATTTAACGGAGCTACCCCTTAAAGGAGAGTATGCTCCGGAAAATCCTCTGTGATCTGACTTCTCATTGGAGCGTAGCATCAACAGAAAACTAACACTAAATGTTACTAATATAGTCAGAAGAAAAGCAACGTAGCAAAACCTACCAAAAAACTTTCTCATATAAAGATATTCCCATAGATCTTGTGGAGTCTGCCCATACTCCATCAGTTCAGTCTCGATAAAAGAATTTAGCATAGATAGTAAGCAAAATTGTGTCAAAATGGCCACAAAAATAGCCTTCGTAGCGAAAACAGGCTTTACATGTAGAAAAAAACTTCGATATCTTTTGTTCCTTTATACTATTTGAGATCTTAAAGATTAAGAGCTTTTGCTACTACGTAAGTTCAAATAGAAGTAGTTTCCACAATTTAGAAACTGCTTTAAGAAGGGCATTGTGCAAAATCGTTTCCATTGATACAATACGGGCTAATATAATCATCCAGCCAAAATTTGAGTTTTTGTTGCCAGAATTTGACTCACTATCTAGAGCTTGACTCGCTGAAAGGAGTAGTGCAACCAGCAGCGACACTATGGATAAAAAAGATACAAAAGCCTTCGGTGACCAGACACTAGAATTCCAGATGTCGGAGTGGAGTAGTTTTGCTGGAATGGACGGTTTCTACTTTACAGTCATAGAAGGACCAGACTTTGGTCGTGTCTTCCTTTTAGAAAAGACTGAAACCATCTTAGGACGCAGCGATGATGCCGATATTCAGGTAGATGACGAGAAGGTATCGAGAAAACATCTGAAGATATCATTGATAAAAAGCAAGGAGGATCAGTCGAAGGTTTTAGTAGCAGACTTAAATAGCAAAAATGGTATTTTTGTAAATGGAGCACGAACACACGAACAAGAACTAAAAAATGGTGACAAGATAAAGATTGGCGATACCATCTTGAAGTTTGAGATCAAAGACAGACTAGATGTCTCCTACCACGACAAACTCTACCGACAAGCAACACGCGATCCACTTACTGGACTTTCTAACCGTAGCTATTTTCAGAACGAACTACGCAAGTTTGGCTCTATAGCAATGCGTTACAACCGTGGTTTTTCTGTAATGATGCTCGATATAGATTTCTTTAAAAGGATAAATGACACCTATGGCCATGATGTTGGAGACAATGTTTTGAAAATGGTAGCTACAATTCTCACCCGACACTTGCGTAGCCATGATGTAGCAGCACGATTTGGTGGTGAGGAGTTTGTCATTCTGCTTCCAGAAACCCAGCTTCAGGGAGCCATATCAGTAGCTGAAAGGATAAGAGTAGCTGTTGAAAGCTGTAACTTCGAACCCTTTGGCTGTATGCACCAGATCACCCTTAGTATTGGAATAGGTGAATTTCCCACATCGAGCACTGATCTTGACGATCTAATCAAAAAAGCAGACGAAGCACTCTATCAAGCAAAAGCGAGTGGGCGTAACAGAGTCTG
>JAEUQL010000409.1 GCA_016789295.1 Blastocatellia bacterium
GAGGAAGACTGCAAACATTTGATTGAAGAGGCAGTTAAAAACTTTGGTGGCATTGATCTACTTGTCAACAATGCAGGCATCTCTATGTGGGTAAAATTTGAAGACCTGAAAGATTTATCAATCTTTGAAAAGATCATGCAGGTAAACTATTTTGGAGCAGTCTATTGCACACATTATGCTTTGCCTTACCTTAAATCTAGCAAAGGACTATTAGTTGCAATATCCTCTCTGACAGGAAAGACTGGAGTTCCAACACGTTCAGGTTATGCAGCAAGTAAGCACGCAATGCAGGGATTTTTTGACAGCCTCAGAATAGAACTGCGTGGCACTGGTGTAGATGTACTTGTAGTCTCACCTGGATTTGTCGCTACTGATATTAGAGCACGGGCATTTGGGAAGGATGGATCGTCGCTAGGCGAAAGCCCCCGCGAAGAATCAAAAGAGACTATGTCTGTAGAGGAATGTGTAAGACAGATCCTAGAGGCTATGCAAAGACGCCAACGCGAGCTTGTGATGACAGCCAAAGGAAAACTAGCAATGTGGTTAAAGCTTATAGTTCCTGACCTTGTTGACTCATTGGCAGCAAAAGCTTTGAAAGAGAAAGGTGAGTAGTAGCTCAAGTTAATCTCTCTTTGAGACGGCTGATAAAATCCATACGCTCGTGTAGCACAGCCAGAATGACAGCAACATTGTCTTCTCTGAAAAGATAGAAGATGTAATGGTGCTCGCATTTTGTTACGTGTACTTCTGGATAAGTTTCTGAGAAAGTGCGCGATATAGCTTTACCAGAAGCAATTTTGTGCAGTGCTGCCTCTAACAACTTGGCATAATTTTCTGCTTGCTGCTTACCCCAATTTCTGATTGTGTACTTTACTACCTCTTTCAAGTCTTCTTCTGCTGATAGAGTAAGTCTATAAGGTAACATCTGTTAGCCTTTTCCAATCTCAGAAGCAATTTCATTAAAAATAGCTTCTACAGACTTAGAAATGACCTCCCCACGTTGACTAGCTTCAATACGTGGTTTCAGAAACTGCTCTAGCTGATGCAAAGCTTCTGCCTCTGAACCTTGTTCTATAGTTGGCAAAGGTGGCAAAACACGATCTAATACATAATCTTTAATAGATTTACCGTGAAGTGCAGCAATAGCTTTTAGTCTTTGATGCTGTTCAGGAGTCATTTCAATGGAAAGACGGCTCATACAATGCGTTCTCCTTGCTAATTCTTATTTTCTGACACCTTACAACAAATATAATAAATGTTCAAATAAACATTTGTGTAGAATTTTGAACCTATAAAACTCAGGTAGATTGCAGTCTAAGGGATTCAAAGCTACACTTTAGTTTTTCGACACCCTTTTCAAAAATTCAAAAAAGATGGCCAGCATATTTATTGTCCGAAGTACTGGTGGAGAGGTAGAGGCTTGTTGCCTTGGAGATTTGAAGGTTCTTTATGTCTTTGAAGAGAGAACCCAAGCTCAGAACTACTGCTCACGCCTCAACACAACTGGTAGACTACACAAAGTTGAAGGCATTGAAGAAGCAGAATTTTGTGAATATATTATTCCGTGTCTGCGCAAATCTAATGTCGATGCCCTTATATTTAATTTCATTCCTGGCGAACAGCCAGGCCCAGAAACCTTCTCTGTAGACATCAACCAGCCACGCAACCCTCGTACTTATGATTTCAAATCTGGTAAATGGTTAACGGCTAAAGATGCACACAGATGCAGGCGTTTCAGATAGACTCAAAGTGTCGCTAAAGATCAGAAACCTCCACAGCTTGCTTGGCCTTTTGATGCTAATTCCATTTGTTGGCTGGGCATTGACAGGGCTTGTCTTTTTGATAAAGCCTGGATACAAAGATGCTTATGAAATAGTCCAAGTCAAAAACTATCCTTTAGACAAAGAGCTAACTGTTAAGCCTCTTTCAGAGTGGCTAGAGATGCGATACCTGAAGACAGTAATTGGAGAGCATCTGTTGGTTAAAACTGCAAATGGGTGGTTGCACTTAGATCCAAAAACCCTTCAGACCAGATCGATAGCTTCTGCAGAAGAAATAAAAAGGCTAGCAGAGGATGCTTTTTCTAAAAATCCTCAAAGGTACGGAAAGATAGTATCAATTGAAAATAGAAGAATAGTAACTGATAGCGGTGTTACTGTAACTATTGACTGGGAAACACTTACTTTTTCACAAACTGGTCAAGATACAAAAATCATAGATACGCTTTATCGTATTCACTATCTTCAATGGACTGGTTTTAAGCTTTTTGACAAAGTACTAAGTATAACAGCTATTTCACTACTGCTACTACTAAATATTTTAGGTATCTATCTGCTACTTGAAAAACGCAAGTATTTATGAATGGTGTGTATGTTTAATGACACGATTTTCAACCATATAGATAGCCATCTCACAGATATTTGTTGAATAGTCGGCAATTCTTTCAAAGTGCTTAATTATAAAAAGCATTTCAGCACCCCGCTTAATTGTCGATGTATCACGTTCCATCACAGATACTATGTCGTTATAGATAGAGTGATAGAAATGGTCTACTTCGTCGTCGCGCTCAATTGTTTTGTGAGCCTTCTCTGCGTCAGCCATAAGAAGAGAATCAACACTATCTCTAAACATCATCTTTGATACTGTTCCAAGAGTGAGAAGATCGCGATGCTGAAATAGCTCGGTTTGAGAATTAAGAATCAAGCTGTGTTTGGCGATATTGACTGCGTGATCCGCTATGCGTTCAATCATCGGAACAGTGTGCATTACAGTCACAGTGAAACGAAGGTCATCAACGCCAGGCTTGGTGAAGGTGAGTATCTCGGTTGCAAGCTGGTCTATTTCGTTTTCAAGCTGGTCTACATTATCGTCTTTTCTAATAATCTCTTTAGCAAGTTCTGAGTCTCTATCCAAAACAGCTTTCAGTGCACCCGTAATGGCAACCTCTGTACTGAGAGCTATTTCAGTAACTTTCTCCCTCAGAGCTTTAAGTTCTAAACCTGTTGAACTCATCACTACCTCAAGAACTGACATACTGGATGACCTCTATAACTAAAGATTAACACAGCCAAGGAGACCGTTAGAAGCAAAACAACAAGAAGTGGAGCTTGAGAGATATTTTCAGTTGTTTTCTGATGTTGGGCTATTTCTTCTTAACAAGCCTGTTTAGGCTATTTTAAGTTTGTAACAGAACTATTAAACATGTGTAAAATCTCTGTAAATGTCGGTCAATATAGATGAAAACGGGATGAAAATATAATAAAAGCAGTTATTCTAATCAATAAAGATTTTAACCTTAAAGCTTCAACAGACACGTGTGCAGAGATTCTGGAGTTAATTGGGGCGAATAATTTAGGAGTAAGGCCGTGGGAATGCGACTGAGCAGCCACAACATGAACCTTCTGCGCGATAGGGTTCTCATTCTTGGCGGTTCTGCTGAAACAGCCATTGCACGCGCAGTGCACGCGCTCATCGAGCGTGATTCGACTCTTGCAGAAGCTGTCATTGCCGAAGATGACGAGATAGACAAACTCGAAAACGAGATTGACCAACAATGCAATGAAACTCTTCTGACAGGAAACTATAGCAATGGAGATCTGAGGTTTGTTCTTGCAGTATCTCGTGCAGCACCAATTATTGAGCGTATTGCAGATCACGCTGTCAATATTGCCAAACATGCTTTAGTACTTATAGATAAACCACAACTGAAGCCCTACATAGATCTACCTCAAATGGCAAGCATCGCTCAAGAAATGCTCCTAGACGGCCTTGATGCACTTACAAGAGCAAACTGCGAACTGGCAAGACGCACAATCAAGCAAGACGATAGAGTAGACGCTTTCCACCATCGCATCTATCACGAACTGATAGATATGATGGAGCGAGATCCAAAGACAGTACGTCGAGCTGTGGAGCTACTTTTTGTAATTAAACATTTAGAAAGGATAGCCGATTACGCAACAAACATATGCGAAGTAGTAGTCTATATGGCCGAGGGTCGAGTTATCAGACATACACAAGAGGCACAGTAACCACTATGTTAATCAAGCATCGTATCCTTGTAATTGAAGACGATGAAGATATAGCAACTAACATAAAATATAACTTAGAAAGAACTGGAGAATATGAAGTTGAGCTAGCATTTTCTGGAG